>NZ_JACJOQ010000397.1:0-23025 GCF_014695635.1 Coleofasciculus sp. FACHB-712
TTCGCACAAGGGCACGATCTGGAGCTGATGGTGCAGGCAGGTGAACCAACATCAGAGATGAGTGTACTTGATGTAGGGTGTGCGGCAGGACATACGGGGTTTGCTTTCGCCCCTCATGTCCGCGAAGTGATTGGCATTGACTTAAGCCAGAAAATGTTAACAGAGGCATCGCGGCAAGCAACGGCACGAGGCTTAAATAACGTGCATTTTCAGGAAGCCAATGTTACAGCACTCCCCTTTTCAAATGAGCAGTTTGATATTGTGACTTGCCGCTATGTCGCTCATCACTTCCCCAGCTTGGCACCCGCGCTGAGTGAGGTTTTTCGAGTGCTAAAACCGGGTGGAAAGTTTCTGGTTGTGGACATTATTTCGCCGGAAGATATTGCACTGGCAGAGTTTATCAATCAGGTGGAGAAACTACGCGATCCTTCTCATAGTTGGGATTGGATGATATCGGAGTGGCAAGCGGCTGGCGAAAGTATTGGGATGCCCTTCACCGCGATGCAACAGTGGCACCTACCGATTGATTTTGCAGATTGGACAGCACGACAGCAGACACCACCAGAAGCAGTTCAAGAACTGGAAATATTACTGGATAATGCTTCTTCACAAGCAAAATCGGTATTCTCCATTGTGGGTGCGCCGCAGCGTTCATTTTGCGAATACTCGGCTCTCCTGCGGGGAACAAAATCATAAACTAGGGAAAGAAATTTTGCCCTTCCCTACTGAAAATTGAAGGTGGAAACTAGAGGTGAAGAAACCACGTTGCAGTGTGCCCGCGCCGCCTCAATCAAGGCAGTGATATCCTCTTCCTTAGTGTTGAAAGCCGTTACTAATCGCACAGTTGATGAATATTCCCCCTCCCAGCGATAAAATTGGAAACCATCGGCAAGAAGCCCTTGGATAACTTCCTCCGGCATCTGAATAAAGATTTCATTTACTGCAACCAGGTAGCACAGGTTCATTCCTGGTAGCGCTGTTAGCCCGTGCGCTAATTTCTTAGCCATCTGATTAGCATGGGCAGCATTTTTCAGCCACAAATCATCTTTAATGTAAGCTTCCAACTGGGCAGATAAAAACCGCATCTTTGAAAAGAGATGCCCGCTGCGCTTGCGACGATAGGCGAAAGTTTTTGCCAAATCTTGATTAAAAAAGACGACGGCTTCTGCTGCCATCGCACCATTTTTAGTCGCTCCAAACGATAGTACATCAACCCCAACCCGCCAAGTGATATCCGCCGGAGAACAACCCAAGCTAACCACCGCATTCGCAAAACGGGCACCATCCATGTGTAAACCCAAATTGTGGGTATGGGCAATTTCGGCAATCTGGGAAATTTCCTCTGGCTGATAGATCGTTCCAGCCTCCGTTGCCTGAGTCAAGCTTACAGCCGCAGGCTGTACGTGATGGACGACGCCAGCGCCCGATTTTGCCAGTACAGCAGCCAAGTCAGCGGCGCGAATCTTGCTATCTGCACCATCCAGTGTCACTAGCTTCGCGCCGCCGGTATAAAATTCGGGTGCCCCGCATTCATCCAGATTGATATGAGATTGGCGATGACAGTAAATCGCCCCAAACGGGGGTGTCATAACAGACAGGGCGAGGGCATTGGCAGCAGAACCCGTGGCGACGGGAAAAACGGTTACATCTGTCTCAAACAATTCCTTGAACTGGGCTGACAAGCGCTGGGTATATTCATCATCACCATAAGGCATGGTGGTACCCTGATTAGCGGCAGCGATCGCTGCCATAATTTCCGGCGAAATCCCGGTGACATTGTCGCTACAAAAGTTCATCTGTTCGTCTCGCGTTTCTCAATACTCAACTCTATGCTAATCGCCTCTGCCGACATAGATCCTCGACTTCTGGAATCATTTAGAGTTGCGATATCTTGTTCGGCGAAATCGGAATCTTAATGACGAACTCTGCCCCCTCTCCGGGTGCAGAAATACACTCCATACTGCCACTATGTTTTTCTACTACAATCTGATAACTAATCGATAGCCCTAAGCCGGTGCCTTTCCCGACTGGTTTCGTTGTGAAAAAGGCATCGAATAGATAAGAACGGACTTCTTCTGTCATGCCTGGGCCGTTGTCGGCAATGCGAATCACCGCTAGCTTTTCGTCTTCAACAGCGGTGCTAATTTTAATACTGGGTAAAAGACAAAATATTTCCTCCTTAGCGACTGACTCTTCTAGTGCATCAATCGCGTTACTCAGCAGATTCATAAACACCTGATTCAGCTGTCCCGCGTAGCATTCAACTAATGGCAAATCGCCATATTCTTTGCTCACGGTAATCGTGGGACCGCCAGCGATCGCTTTCAGTCGATACTGCAAAATTAGTAAGGTGCTATCAATGCCTTCGTGAATATCAACCGGCTTCATTTCCGCTTGATCGACGCGAGAAAACGAACGTAAGGACTGAACAATTTCCCGAATTCTCTCAATTCCTAAGTGCATTGATTTTAGTAATTTTGGCAAATCTTCAATAATAAAATCAAGGTCACTTGCTTCAATTTCTTGGTCAATTTCAGGTGTAGGGGGGTATTGTTGTTGGTAAAGGTGTAACAAATAGAGCAAACTATTCGCATAGTCACAGGCATAATTGATATTGCCGTGAATAAAGTTAATTGGATTATTTATTTCGTGAGCAACTCCAGCCACTAATTGACCAAGGCTAGAGATTTTTTCAGTTTGAATCAGTTGAGCTTGAGTTTTCTGGAGGTTAAGCAGAGTAATTTTTAGCTCTTGAGATTTTTCTCGATAGCGATTTTCACTTTGCTTGCGCTCAGAAACTTCAAGCAATAACAGATCGTTTGTCTGTCTAATTTCTGCTGTCCGCTCCTCAACTCTGCTTTCAAGCTCGATGTTAGAGCGGTGCAACTCCTCTTCTACTTGCTGGCGCTCAGCGATTTGTTTTTGCAGCTCAAGATTAATGAGTTCTAACTGCTTGGTTTTATCTAATAATATTTTTTGTGTGGCTTCTAATTTGTCAACGGTTAAAGCTTCTTCGTGAAGAGTATAAATATACTCCGAACTTAAGCCAATAAATGGGACGAGGTAAGCAATAATTTTAAGGAAATGGGCAATATTGAAATGGTTGTCGAATAATGCAGTTGAGCCAAAAGCCATGTGGAGTTGACTGGCGATTTGGGGAATCATGCTAATCGCTAGCGCTAAAGAAAAACGACTGGGATAAGCATTATAAAAGCGAGGAAAAACAAAAATACCTGCAAAGATAAACAACAAGAGGGGGGGGACATCCCAAGGACGAGTGACAATCGCGTTCGGGAAAATAGTTGCCGGTATGGCACTAGGGGTACAGAAATAGACAATTGTATAAGAAGCAACAGCAAAAGATACACTAGCGATCGCAACAAAACCCGCGCCTCCCTTCCACTTTCCTGGTTTCGTCGCTAGAAAAATTCCCGCGCCTCCCAGCAGAATCAAAGCATTAAAAAGTCGGCAGACTGCCCAAGTCAAAGGAATTAGGTTTTGGCTATCTGCTATCCCCTGGCTCAATCGGTCGGCGGCTAAAGCATGAAAGGTGTCCATGCACCCCGCGCAAAACATTGCCACGCCAATTATGAGCGTGACAGCATCGCGCTTCAGGCTGAAGTGAATCAAAGACAAAATAACAATGGACAGGGCAATACAGAACGCATTCCACTCCAGAATGGTGTGCAGAAAGCTTCCGGAAAGCGTGTACTGCATCGCTTCGACAAATGCGCGGGGAGACATTCCCACAGCAGCTGGCACCTCGAAGGGATGCTTTGGTGAGGCAAAATCCACTCCCAACAAATTCAGCAAGCTAGGCAGCACACAGATCGCTACCACTACCCAAATCAATTGAAAAGGAATCCTCATTGTTTCCATAGCATTTTTCCCAATCCCCCTATTTCAAGATGCCACTAAAGCTTAGCCACAAGTACAGAGGCAGTCATTTCTGACTCTACTAGCGTGGCTTTTAGCCTTCTGCCATTGCCAGAGGTCAGTAAGCTGATATGCGCGATCGCTAATTGAGTAAATAAAAATACACCTTATGGCAGTTCTACGTAACTAAACGTAACTATATTCTGGGATACGTTAACGCGACTTCGCCATTAGGCAAAAAATACTCTTAACAGCGAGGCTAATTAAAGGTGAGAATTGGCGCTTGTTACTTGGGCAACGGAAATTGTGAATTTACCGTTTGGGCACCCACTCTTCATACAGTAGCCGTACAAATTGTTTCTCCTGAAGAACGCCTTCTCACAATGCAACAGGATGAAGAAGGTTACTGGAAAGTTAAAGCTTCAGGCATTGAACCAGGAACGCTTTACTACTACAAACTCGAAGGAACAACTGATAGACCAGACCCAGCTTCAAAATACCAACCGAAGGGGGTACACGCCCCTTCTCAAGTCATCGATACTAGCACTTTTGCCTGGAATGATACTAATTGGTCTGGCATTCCCTTAGATGAAACTATTATCTATGAATTACACGTTGGCACCTTCACTCCAGAAGGCACCTTTGAGGCAATAATTCCCCGACTTGCTGAATTAAGCGAGTTAGGGATTAATGCCATTGAAATTATGCCAGTTGCTCAATTTCCCGGTGAGAGAAACTGGGGATATGATGGGGTGTTTCCCTTTGCCGTGCAGAATTCCTATGGTGGTCCCGAAGGATTAAAAAAACTCGTTGATGCTTGTCACCAACACCGTATCTCAGTCATTCTCGATGTCGTCTACAATCACCTAGGTCCTGAAGGAAATTACTTCCGAGATTTTGCTCCCTACTTCACTACCAAATATCGCGGTGATTGGGGAGAGGCGATGAATTTTGATGACAAATACAGCGATGGCGTCCGTAATTTTTGTTTAGAAAACGCTCTTTACTGGCTCCAAGAATATCACATAGACGGTCTAAGATTAGATGCCATTCAGGGCATTTTTGAGATGGGTGCTAGACCCTTATTACAGGAAATGGCAGACCAAGTTGCTAATTTTTCCCAGCAACAAGGTAGAAAATTTTATCTGATAGCCGAAAGCGACTTGAACGATGTCCGAGTCATTCGACCCAAAGAAGTGGGCGGCTATGGAATAGATGCACAGTGGAATGACGATTTTCACCACGCATTGCATACCTTACTCACCGGAGAGAACGATAGGTATTACGAGGATTTTGGAAAGGTTGAACAACTCGAAAAATCTTTCAAAGAAGGCTTTATTTACTCCGGACAATACGCTTCTCATAGAAAGCGCCGTCATGGTAGTTCTTCCAAAGACGAACCAGGATATCGATTTATTGTTTTTACCCAGACTCACGACCAAATTGGTAATCGTGTCCTTGCAGAAAGGTTATCTCAGCTTGTTTCCTTAGAAGGTCTGAAAGTAGCTGCGGCTGCTATTTTTCTATCTCCCTTTGTTCCCTTCCTTTTCATGGGTGAAGAATATGGTGAAGAAGCTCCTTTCTTTTACTTTATCAGTCATTCAGATGAGGATTTGATTGAAGCAATTCGCAAGAGTAAAGAAGAAGAATTTAAAGTATTTGTGGGGCGAGGCAAAATGCAAGATCCCCAAAGCCCTGAAACCTTTCAGAGGTGTCAGCTTAACTGGGAAAAACGAAAAGAAGGAAAACACAAAGCTCTTTGGGAATTTTATCAGCAACTTATACATCTACGCCGAACAATTCCTGCTTTGAAGAAACCAGACAAAAACACCCTAGAAGCGTCCAGCATTGAAGCCGATAAAATCTTATTCCTTCGGCGTTGGAGTGAAGCTAGTCAGATATACTCCATTATGAACTTCAATCAAAAAGAGGTCACTTTTACAGCTAATCTACCAAGTGGCAACTGGCAAAAGATTTTAGACTCTTCCGATACTCAGTGGATGGGTTCTGGTTCCACTTTACCGGAAAAACTCACGCCAAACCAAGAATTGACCATCAAACCACAGAGTATTGTTCTCTACGAGATAGCAGGATAATAGACGAGGCAGAGCCTTCCAATCCTAATTATCAAACTGATGATAACGAGACGATTGAGGCTTTGCTTAGCCAGTTGTCACTGTAGAGCAAGCACTGTTCACCTGACAAAATTAGAAAAATCATTGAGGAATTAAAATTACATCATGCGGATTCCAGCAGCTACTTACCGAATTCAATTTAATGCAGATTTCCCCTTTGATTCAGCCAAGAAAATTATTGCTTATCTCGCTGAATTAGGAATTTCCGATCTTTACGCTTCGCCCATTTTTAAAGCAAGAGAAGGTAGCACTCATGGCTACGATGTTGTTGATCCCACACAACTGAATCCCGAACTAGGAACACCGGAAAATTTTGAAGCATTGGTGAATGAAATCAAGAATTACGATATGGGATGGGTACAGGATATTGTTCCCAACCACATGGCTTATGATAGCCAAAATCAGTTCTTGATGGACATCCTCGAAAACGGACCAAATTCCGAGTATTTCGATTACTTCGATATTGACTGGAATCATCCTTATGAAAACCTGAGAGAGCGCGTTCTTGCCCCAATGTTGGGTAATTTTTATGGAGATTGTTTGGAAAATGCCGAAATTCAACTCCAGTACGATCAAAGCGGGCTGAGTGTTAACTACTTTAGCTTAAAACTTCCTGTAAAAATAGAATCTTATGCCCCGTTTATTACTCATAACTTAGGAAAACTAGCTAAATCCCTGGGAAGAAATCATCCAGATTTTGTTAAATTACTAGGGATTCTTTACCTGCTTAAAAACACGCTAGTAGAACCAAAAGGTAAAGAACGATATGACCAGATAGCCTTTGTAAAAGGACTTTTGGGGGAACTTTATACCCAAAATCCAGAGGTTCAGGAGTTTATCGATAGCAACATAGAGTTTTTTAATGGGGAGAAGGGCAATCCAGAAAGTTTTAATTCTCTTGATAGGTTGCTTTCAGAACAGTTCTATCGCCTTTCGTTTTGGAAAGTGGGTGCTGAAGAACTGAATTATAGAAGATTTTTCACCGTCAACGAATTAATTTCTGTCAAAGTCGAAGAAATCAAGGTTTTTCATAAAACTCATAATTTTATAAGTCAGTTGGTTGAGTCTGGAACAATCACAGGACTCCGAATCGACCATATTGACGGACTCTACGATCCAAGTGAATATTTGCAACGGCTGAGAAACAAAGCTGGAGATGTCTATATTACGGTTGAAAAAATTCTGGAACATAAAGAAGATTTACCTGCTTACTGGCCTATAGAGGGAACCAGCGGCTATGACTTCTTAAACTATGTTAACGGTATTTTCTGCCGAACTGAGAGCGAGGAACGGTTTACTGAGATTTACTCTAGACTGACAGGTTTAAATACCCCCTACGAGCAGCTTTTTATGGATAAAAAAAGGCTGATTGTAGAGAAAAATATGGCGGGAGATGTAGATAATTTAGCCCATCTTTTGAAACGAGTATCGGGGCATTCTAGAGTAGGAATCGATTTTACTCAGCATGGTCTGCAAAGAGCTTTGGCTGAGATTCTGATACTGTTTCCCGTTTATCGAACTTATATCAATCAAGAGGGATTAAGAGAATCGGATCGCTTCTATGTGAAGGAAGTCATTGAAAAAGCTAGAGAGCAAGTGCCGTTGCTTTTGAAGGAACTGAACTACATTGAAAAACTCTTGTTGCTAGAAGAGGAGGACTCTTTAAAGGCAGAACAAAGAGAAGTACAGCGTCACTTCGTGATGAGACTTCAGCAGTTGACTGGCCCATTGATGGCGAAAGGAATTGAGGATACGCTTTTATATGTTTACAACCGACTTTTATCCCTGAATGAAGTGGGTGGAAATCCGAGCCAATTTGGGGTTAGCGTTGCAGATTTTCACGAGTTCAACCAAAAGCAGCATGAGCGTTGGCCTCATAAAATGAATGCCACGGCAACCCATGATACCAAGCGTGGGGAAGATGTCAGAGCTAGAATAAATGTGCTTTCAGAAATTCCCGATGAGTGGGAAGAACAGGTAAAAACTTGGAGTAAAATTAACGACTCTAAAAAACGCCGCATGAAGGGTCGAGTTTTTCCTCAAAAGAATGATGAATATTTCTTTTACCAAACGCTGGTTGGTGCTTTTCCGTTTGCTGAAAGTGAGCGATCGCACTTTGTAGAGCGCGTGAAAGAATATGTAGTGAAAGCGGTTCGAGAGGCTAAGGTTCACACCGCTTGGCTCAGACCGGATACTGATTATGAAGATGGCTTTGTTGCTTTTATCGAAGAAGTCCTGAACCCTTCCACAGATAATCAATTTCTCCAGGAGTTTCTGCCCTTCCAACAATCGATAGCTTACTACGGAATTTTCAATTCTCTCTCTCAAACTTTGCTAAAAATTACCGCTTCTGGTGTACCTGATTTTTATCAAGGAACGGAGTTATGGGAGCTGAGTTTAGTAGACCCAGATAATCGGCGTCCAGTGGACTTTGAGCAGCGGCTAGCATTCCTTAAAGAGATTAAAGAGAAAGCTAAGGCAGATGTTCTGAAGCTGATCGATGAGCTATTTACGAGTAAGGAGGATGGAAGAATTAAGCTTTTCTTGATAGCTAGGGTTCTGGAGGCAAGAAAACAAAATTTGGCAGGTTTCCAAAAAGGAGATTATATACCGCTAGAAGTGAATGGAAAGTTTCAGGATCGGATTGTTGCTTTTGCCAGAAGTTATGAAAATCGGGTGGCAATTACAATTGTCCCGCGATTGCTGACGAACGTTGTCCAAGAAGGAGAATATCCTTTGGGTGAAGTATGGGGTGACACCCAGTTGAAGCTACCGCAGGGAATGCCATCTGCAATGAAAGATGCAATTACTTCTCAGTCCCTGAGCGCGAATGGCACGGTGTTGATTGGGGACGCCTTAAAACACTTTCCGGTAGCTTTATTAATTAGCGAAAGCGATCGCTAATATCGATTCCCCTTTGTCATACTGGACATCAGATACTGTTGCCCCCCATCGAGCGGGGGGCAACAGACAGATTTATTACAAATACTAAGGAAAAATCGTGATTAATCAATCATTACCTCAAACCGAATTGTTTCCCTCCCTAGAACAAATTCAGGCAGTAAAAGCCTACATTAAAAAAACTTGGAAAACCCTCTATCGCTCTCACGAGCATATTTTGGATGCTGCCCGCGACCCGAAAATTGGTCATATTCCCGGTAAAGGTTGGCCTATCTATGTCTCGCAATCAGAAGATCGAGCGCTCATTGAGGCATCTTTGCGGGAAGTTTTGAGCAACGAAGAATTTAATCAAATTGAAATTCGCACGTTACCGGCAGAAGTTGATCAAATTGAAGATCACGGGTTGCTCTATTTACCTCATGCCTATGTGGTTCCGGGCGGTCGTTTTAATGAGATGTACGGCTGGGATAGCTATTTTATCCAGTTAGGATTGTTGCGAGATGGAGAA
Organism: Coleofasciculus sp. FACHB-712; assembly: GCF_014695635.1. Taxonomy (NCBI): domain Bacteria; kingdom Bacillati; phylum Cyanobacteriota; class Cyanophyceae; order Coleofasciculales; family Coleofasciculaceae; genus Coleofasciculus; species Coleofasciculus sp. FACHB-712. The sequence goes on from NZ_JACJOQ010000397.1 coordinate 9,421, forward strand.
ATAGAATTAGCCAAAAGCTTGGTGGAACAGCTAATTTATGAAATTGAGCATTACGGCACGATTTTGAATGCCAATCGTACCTATATGCTGACGCGATCGCAACCTCCCGTCCTTACGCCGATGATTTTGGCTCTCTTCCAGCACACGCAGGATCGGGACTGGCTGCAATCAGTACTGCCAACCGTTGAACGTTTTTACTACTATTGGACATTACCCCCCCACCTGAATCAAGCAACCGGCCTTTCGCGCTATTTTGCATTAGGTGAAGGTCCAGCGCCGGAAGTGTTAATTTCCGAGCGGGATGAAGAAGGGAGAACTCATTATGATCGGGTACGGGAATATTATCGGACGTTTGCAGTTGAAGCTTACGATGTCAACTTGTATTATGACCGCCAGAGCGATCGCTTAACTGATTTATTTTACAAAGGCGATCGTTCCATGCGAGAATCTGGGTTTGACATCAGCAACCGTTTTGGCCCATTTAGTGTAGATATTATTCACTATGCGCCTGTTTGCTTGAATGTTTTGCTTTATAAAACAGAGCAAGATACCGCCCAGATAAACGATATTTTGGGATATGAAGAAATTGCTCATCAGTGGCGCGATCGCGCTCGCAACCGCCACAAATTAATTGACCGATTTCTTTGGGATGAAGAAGCTGGACTTTACTTTGATTACAACTTCCATACTGGCAAGCGTCGCCCCTATGAATTTGCCACCACATTTTATCCTTTGTGGGCTGGAATTGCATCTGAAGAACAAGCCAAAAGAGTGGTTGAAAATTTACCCGAATTTGAGGCACCGGGAGGATTACTCACCAGCACTCATGTAACCGGAAATCAATGGGATGCTCCCTTTGGTTGGGCACCTTTACAGTTAATTGCAGTTCAAGGACTTCATCGCTATGGTTATCACCAAGACGCCGATCGTTTAGCGAAAAAGTTTATATCTCTGCTAGTGCAAGAGTTTGAAAGATACGGAACGCTGGTAGAAAAATATGACGTTTGTAATTGCTCCGCCAATGTTTCCCATGAAATTCTCTTTGGCTACAGTTCCAACGAAATCGGCTTTGGTTGGACAAACGGAGTCTTCCTCGAACTGTTATCAACCTTAGAATAACTGAAAATTTATAACGCAGAGTTAGTAAAAGGAAATCACCAAGGTACACAAAGTTAAATATTCCTTCGCGTACCTTTGGGATTTCCTTAGCGTACCTTTGCGTTTAAATGCTTAAGATTCCCGTCCTGTTGCCCATCTATCGCGCCATTTTACTGTCCCTTCCGTGGCAATAACCCAGCGGCGACCGACAGTATTTTCGCGCAAGGGTGCCTGACCTTCACGCCACAGTGCATACTTGTAAGTAATTAACTTTCCAGCACTTTCATCAAAGGGAATTTCCCCAAACCAAGTATTAGTATTGATGAATTCAAGCGGATACGCCTTAGAGATATCCCAATTGCCTAACTCCGGACAATCTCCAATTACCACAACAGTTTCACCTGGCTGTGTCTGCACACCATTAAGTTGCACCCGCACAATCGTTTGCCCCTTGATGCGTTCCCCAACATGACTGATGACAATTACATCCCGCGCCTCTAGTTCCAAGTCTTGCAACTTTCCGTCTGTAACTTCAAACTTGCGCCGCATTAAAACATCGGTATGTTCGCCGTCTGGTAACTCCGTATCAATGGCTTCCAACTTAACAGCTTCCCCTCGATTCATCGCTACAAACAAAACAGAATCGCGGTAACGGCGTACATAACAATAAACATCAGGCGTTAGATATTTTTGCCACTGACTCCCCATCGATACGGCTGGATTTAATCGCCGCAAACCTGATAGCAACCGGATATCTCGATAGAGGCGTGACTCGGTATCCCAATTTTCCATCATCGGACGGTTGTAAGGATCGTTACCGTCGTTGGTATCGTCGTGGAGATACTGTTCTGTACCGTAGTAGATACAGGGAATCCCACGGGAGGTCATAATCACAGCGATCGCTACCCGCAGCATCTCTGGATCGGGATTCAATGACTGGAAGCGGGGCATATCGTGATTATCAATAAATGTAATCAACTCCGTCGCCCCGCAATAACGATGATCCAGATCCAGAACATCTTGAATCAGGTGAAATCCTCCTTCAGCACCCTGCGCCAAAGCCGCTCGGATTGCCAAACAAAAACCAAAATCTAGCATTGTCATGCCAGATTCATTGGCGAATTCTACCGAAAGGTCGCTTCGAGGGTCGCTAAAAATCCACTCGCCAAAGATAAAAACATCTGGTTTGTGAGTGGTAATATCCGCGTTAAATTCTTGCCAAAACCAGATCGGCATATGCTTTACAGTATCAACCCGTAAAGCATCAACTCCCCGGTCTAGCCATTGTTTAATGGCTGATTTAATGTAGTTTCGGTACTCGACGTTATTTTCGTTAAAAGTTGCTAAACCAGACAATTCACAATTTTGCACCTGCCACTCATCTTCCCAATTGGTAACTTCACCATAGTGGTGATACCAGTTATCTTTATCGTCATTAAAATCAGCAATTTTTACTCCATCGTCGTAGAGTTCTCCCTTCTTCCCGCTGAAATCTGGATTGCTGTGATTACACACAATATCCAACACCAGTTTCATCTTGCGTTTGTGTAACTCAGCAACTAATCTGTCAAAAACTGTATCTTTTGTATCTTGAGTTTTATTGAGCGAAGGTTCTTCATCCTTGCCAATAAAGCGAGGATTAATCCGTTTAAAATCCTTCGTCCAATAGCCATGAATCGCAGCTTGCTCAACAAATAATGCTTCCACTTGCTCAAACAGGGGGGTAAGCCAAACTGCGGTAACTCCTAAGTCCTTTAAGTAATCTAGTTTTTCAATAATTCCCTGTAAATCTCCACCCCAATATTTACCCCAATCTTTTCGCTCTGGATCGTAAAGTTCTGGGTTTGGCCCTTCGCTGTTGTCAGGATCGCCGTCATAGAAACGATCTACAACAATGAAGTAAATGGTTTCCTGGCGAAATTCAATATCTCTGGTGTATAGAAACTCTAAATCAATATCACTTTCTGGTTTAGCTTCGATAACCAAAGACTCGATTTCTGCTTCTGAATTAGTAACTTCGTATTGAGATGACGAAGCTTGAGATGGAGGAGTTGATACCATAAAGTTTAGTGCGGCTAGTGTTGATAGAGGTGCGATTTTGGAAAGGTCTGTGCTGTCCGGCTAAGGAGTTCAAGCCTTCAGACTAACTTTTTATAAATCTAACGAATTGTTTCCTTTTTTGTATATATATCCGGAGATAGTAGACTAAAGGGACAAAGCCGTGATACATAAAATAATTTTGTGGAAATTTTTAAAGCAACGAAATCTGCGGTTGGTTTGAAGGATTAGGTCTTACCCAACCGAACAGGGTGTTGGATTGAAGGAAGAAAGCCAACCTACAAAATACTTTACCCTCTTTTAAAGGCTACCGTGGACACACAAGTCTTCTTGAACTTGCAAGCGTCGTTTTATTCTCATAACCTCCCTTAAACAAGGGGAAAATCAAGTTAAAATCTCCCAGTTTATTGGGGGGATGCCAGGGAAATCAATCAACGTTTTGCAACTTAACTAAAGACGTGCGAACACCGTATCTTTTAGCCGAAGGAGAAATACAAGCAGATGTACACTCCCCCGATTAAATTTATTTTGTATGCTCCGCAGATTAAATTTAATTTTTAGAATAAAAAGAAAGTTTCCTAGAGAATTGTTACCACTGAGGATCTGCTTTAATTAGTTCTGAAGCTAATTTACTTTCTACAGGTTTGGAAAACAAATATCCTTGACCAAAATCACAATTGAGCGCTCTTAGTTGGGCTAATTGACCGGAAGTTTCTATTCCTTCAGCAATCACATTTATCCCCATCGTATGAGCCATTCTCATAATTGCGGGAACCAGGCCTATATTTTCTTGACTACTTTCCATACGGTTAACGAAAGATTTGTCAATCTTCAGGGTATTAATTGGAAAGCAGTGCAAGTAACTTAAGGAAGAATAACCTGTTCCGAAGTCATCAAGGCTTAACTGAATTTGACGCTTCTTGAGTTCCTGAATAATTGCCATTGCTGATTGGCTATTATTTATAAGGACACTTTCTGTGATTTCTAGTTTTAAGCTTTGTGGACTTAGTTGAGTTTTTTGAAAAATTTCGTCAATTTGCTCAATTAAGTTTGATTGGGAAAACTGCCGACCTGAAAGATTCACGCTAATTGTTAGAGGTTCTTGCGTTAGTTTTTGTTGTTGCCAAATCTTTAATTGCTGGCAAGCTTCCCGCATTACCCAAGTATCAATCTGAGTAATCAAACCCGTTTCTTCTGCAATTGGAATGAAGTCCAATGGAGAGATAAATCCCCGATGGGGATGATTCCAGCGCACTAGGGCTTCAAATCCAGCAAGTTTGCCGGTATTCAGTTTAACAATCGGCTGATAATAAACTTGAAATTCTTGTTGATTTATAGCCTTTCGCAGGTCGGTTTCTAGCTGTAAAAGCTGGATAGCTTCCTGGTGCATGGCTGGATCGAAAACGTGATACCGAGCTTTGCCACATGTCTTTGCATGGTACATAGCGGTATCTGCATCCCGCAACAAATATTCAGGTTGTTCATAGTTATTGTTTCCCAAAGCGATGCCAATACTGGCGCTCATGAATACTTCATGTCTGGATAGTTGAAAAGGATGCATGAGTTCTTGAAGAATTCGATCGGCAACTACGGTAGCAGTGCAGGCATCATTAATTTGTTCAACGATGATTGCAAATTCATCCCCTCCTAATCGTGTTAGCGTATTGACGATGCTCAGACAGGGTTCGAGTCGGCGGGCGAGAGCCTTTTGGACACGCTTGGCAAATGCAATCAGCAGTTCGTCTCCTACCAGATGACCAAGAGAATCGTTGACGACTTTAAAGCGATCGCAATCGAGAAATAACACCGCAAACTGATAATCTGCCTCTTGCTTAGTCCGGCTGAGTGCGTTTTCGAGACGCTCCATGAAGACAGCCCGGTTGGGCAAGCCAGTTAACGGATCGTGCAACGCCATATCTAGCAGTTGGCTCTGGATTCGCTTGCGCTCAAGAATTTCTTCATTGAGTTCTTGATTCGTCCTTTCTAACTGACTGGTACGCTCCTTGACCCGATTTTCAAGCTCTGCGTTCAGTTCCAGAACTTTTACTTGTGCTTCTCTCAGAGCCAGTTGATTCTTGACGCGGACTAACACTTCTTCTACCTGAAACGGCTTGCTGATGTAATCGATTCCGCCAACCGTAAAAGCTTTTACCTTGTCAATCGCCTCATCGAGAGCGCTTAAAAAAATTACAGGAATCTCGCGGGTTTGCTCGTTAGCTTTCAGTTTTTCGCAGACCTCATAGCCATTCATTTGAGGCATATTGATGTCGAGCAAAATCAAATCCGGCGGTTTTGCCTGACACGCTTTTAGAGCAGTTTGTCCGTTCGTTACGCTGCGAACCTTATAGCCCTGATGACTTAACAAATCGGATAACAGCCGCAGATTGTTTGGCGTATCGTCAACAAGTAGAATATTTCCGTTTAGTGGAAATACGCGATCGCTATTCATTAGATAATTTGTTCGATTAAATCAGTGATCTGTTCAAACTGAAAGTTGTTGACACAATCCACCAGAGCATTGAATATTGGAGCCTTTGACTCCGCGATTTGCTCGGCGAGGCTCAAAATCAACTCCGCATCTGCCTCAATAGCGGCTTGATAGAGAGCTGCAATCCACTCAACAGGCATCTCTTGAAAGAATGAAGGAGTTAGGAGAAACGATGAATTGGGTGTTGAAGTTTCCGTACTCCCCCTAGGTCGAGGGAGGAAGCAACTTTCGCCTTCTAATGACTCTTCATAAAGATAACGTACCCCTAAATGTTGAGCCATTTTTTCAAAGATAATTTCATTCCGGAAAGGTTTGCCGATGAAATCATCGCAGCCTGTTGACAAAATCAGGTTTCGCTGATCTTCAAAGGCACTAGCCGTTATCGCAATAATGACTACCGCCTGACCATTCACATCCGCTTTAATGCGTCGGGTAGCTTCATACCCGTCCATCACTGGCATCCGCATATCCATCCAGATCAGGTGCGGTTGCCAAGTCTTCCACAGGGCAAATGCCTCTAGACCATTTTCGGCTTCACGCACTTCAAATCCAACATCTGTCAGGAGTTTGACTAACAGGATGCGATTTTCCAGGCGATCTTCCACCACTAGGATGCGATATTGAAGTTGGTTCGGGACTAAACCAATCACCCTGGGTTGCGGCTGTGTCGTTTGAATATCAGTCGCTTCAGCTTGACGAATCTGGATATCAAATGAAAATCGCGTTCCCCGATCTACTTGGCTGCTGACTGCAATATCTCCTCCCAGAAGTTGCACAAATTTGCGGCTAATTGGTAGGCCTAATCCAGTTCCTTGCTGAGATTGCCGACCTGTTTCTGTTTGGGAAAAAGCTTCAAATAGTTTGTCTACTTCTTGTGGGGAAATACCAGGGCCGGTATCTTCGACTTCAAACACCAAACGGTGATTGGGAATGGATAATGGGGAATGAGATTTCTGCGGATTATCGATTTGATGTCTAACTCGCAAGGTGACACCGCCGGATGAAGTAAATTTGATGGCATTTCCGAGGAGATTCATCAAGATTTGCCGCAATTTACTTTCATCTGTTTGCACGTATTGAGGAATATCTGGGGCATAGTCTAAGATAATCTGTAATCCCTTGGATTTCGCTTTTAATCGAAACATCTCTTCTAGGTTGTCCAAGAGGCGAATTAAGTCAAAGCAATTTTCATGAATAGTTGTTCTGCCTGCCTCAATCTTGGACATTTCTAGAATGTCGTTGATTAATTCCAAGAGATGTTCGCCACTTCGATTAATGATTCCCAGATATTCCTGATGAGCTTTGGATAGAGATGAGTCAAGGTTCATCACTTGGGTAAAGCCGAGGATGGCATTGAGTGGCGTTCTCAGTTCGTGGCTCATGTTGGCGAGAAATTGGCTCTTGGCGTGGTTGGCAACCTCGGCAGCTTCTTTCGCTCTGCGTAATTCTGCCTCAGCCTGAAAGCGATCGCTAATATCGATCATCAAACCATCCCAGAGAATATTCCCATCCGCTTGCTTTTCCGGTCGAGAATCCCCTTGAATCCATTTGATGTTCCCTTGCACAATAATTCGCCAGATGCCATGCCAATGTTTTAGCGTATTCGCTGAGACAGCGATCGATTCAATGACATTGGGTAAGTCATCTGGATGAACGACATCAAATATTAAAGATATATTCTGCTGAACCGCTTCTGGAGAAAGACCAAAGATTTCTTGGCAAACGGGACTGATATACGGAAAACTCATCATCCCATCCGGGCGCATCATAAATTGATAAATCATGCCCGGTATGTTTGTTGCCAAATTTTGATACCGACTGTTGCTCCGTTGCAATGCCTCCTCGACCCGTTTGCGCTCGATAATTTCAGTGGTGGCTTTTTCAAAGAGCGTGCATTGCTGGATAGCGATCGCCAATTGCACAGATAACTGTCTGAGACATTCGATTTCGGAGGAGTGCCACTCCCTTGCGCCTTCACAGTGCTGGGCAATCAGCAATCCCCACAAATTTTCTCCTTGCAAAATCGGAACCACCAAGTTCGCTTTCACCTCAAACTGGCTGAGTAAATCAATATGGCACTCATTTAGACCCGCGTTGTAAATATCCGCCATCGCTCGAATGCGACCTTGCTGGTAAAGGGGGACATAGGTTTCCACAAAGCAGCCGTCTTGAATATTGCTTCCGACAATTGGCGTCCAATCCTCGCCCACTGACTCGACAGCCACAACCCCGCTCCAGTCTAGATTAAAGTGGTAAATAATTGTCCGATCGGTTGCCAAAAATTGTCGGACTTCATCCACGGCTGTTTTCAAGACTGCCTCTAGGTTAAGAGAGGAGCGAATGCGTTCTTGGATAGTCCCCACCAACCGTTCCCGCAAAAATTGCTGTTGCAAGGCAATTTCCGCTTGTTTGCGATCGCTAATGTCCCGGCAGATGCAAACCCGAAATCCCTCTTCGGTATAAGTCAGAGAAATTTCTAGGAAAAAGGTGCTTCCATCCTGCTTTTTACCGATTGCTTCTCCACACCATTCTCCCTCTCGTAACAGAATCGGAACAACTTCTTGAGCCAAGCGATTAATTTCATCTGGGTAAAAAAGTTTGTGCCAAGTCTTACCCAAAAGGTCATTAATGTTGTCGTATCCAAAAATCTTGATATGAGCATCGTTCAGATAGATGTACTCATCCTCGGCATTGAGAATCGCCATACCATCCAATGCCGACTCTACCGCGACTAACTGCCGCCGCAGTTCGCTTTGAGCATTGACAAGCTCTTCTTGTGCCTGTTGACGAACTCTAATTTCTTGCTGTAGCTGTTGATTTTGGCAGTCGAGATAGGCACGGTGTTGTTTTTCCTGCTCTAAGAGGGAAGCTTGAGCGATCGCAATCCCGACTTGAGCCGCAACAGACTCTAATAGTTCAATCTCGTCTGCTGTCCACTGACGGATGCGATCGCACTGATGCAAGCCAATTGCTCCGTTCGGTTCTCCCTGGTAAGAAGTCCGCACTGCTAGCATCGACTTTAGACCGATCTGGCGGCAAAATGGCTCAACCGCTTCTAAAAGAGGCTCAGCATAAACATCCGGTGAGGAAATGGCAGCATCTTGTGCGAGCATTAGCTGGACATGGGGATTGCCAACGACAGGGATATCCAAAGACAGTAGCGATTGATAACCAGGAGCCACAAACTCAGCGACTATCGGAATTCTGAGTTCCGGTTCCACCACGTAGGTATGAATGAGGCAGCGATCGATCCTGAGTAGCTGAGAAATTTGTTCGGCGGCGGTGGCAAAGATGTGCTGAGGTTCTAAACTAGAGCGGATTTCTTCGGCAATCTGCTTGAGCAGGACAGTCCGGCTAAATTGATTGGTCAGCGCTTCTACTGCGATTCGCTCCTCGGTGATATCCGCTTGAATCCCCACATAGTGAGTCAAGCACCCTAAAGCATCTCGCACCGGAGCAATAGAAAATTCATTCCAAAATAAGCTGCCGTCTTGGCGATAGTTCCGCAGCACAACGCGACACTCTCTTGCTTCGCGCAGTGCCAGCCGCAGCTCCTCAAGAGCGGGTTGGGTGGTGTCGGGTCCCTGTAAAAAGCGGCAATTTTTGCCCAGAGTTTCTGCTGCCGAGTAACCCGTGATGGACTCAAAAGCTGGATTGACGTAAATCACTGGCGTGTCGGGCAGTTGGGCATCGCTAATGACAATACCATTGCTAGAAGCGGCGATCGCTCGCTCCAGCAGTCGCAGCCGCTCTTCTGAGTGCTTGCGATCGCTGATGTTTAAGGAATACCCAACGCACTCAATGGGATTACCTGCTTCGTCTTTGACCAATTTCATCTGATCGTAGAGCCAGCGATAAGTTCCGTCCTTGTGCAAAAAGCGGTATTCGTAGGCGTAATCTCCTGTAACAAACAGTCGCGGTAATTCAGCAAAGACGCGACTAACATCTTCTGGATGGATGTGGCTTGCCCAAAAAGTTCCATCTTCGAGAAATTCTTGGGCTTCATAGCCTAAAACTGTCTTGATATTCTCACTGACAAAGGTGATGTCATAATTCCCCGATGCCTTGCAGCTATAAATAATTCCCGGACTAGAGGTGAGCAGATGTTGCAGGCGTTCGGTCGCCGAGCGCAGTGCCACCTCCGCTTGTTTACGAGCAGTGATTTCCATCACCACTCCCCCAACGCCAGAAAGCCGATTATCCTCGTCTGGTATGGGAAAGAAAGAAACCATCCAGTCTCGAACAATACCCGGTTGGCTCGGTACTTCACCGCTGATTTCTTGGTTGAGAATAGATTCGCCTGTTGCGAACATTCGCCGATAGAGAGGTTCCAGCTTAGGGGCGATATCGGGGATGACTTCACAGAGGCTCTTGCCAATCATGTCACCCGCAGGGAAACCATTCACCTCTGCCAGGAGTTCGTTGATTTGCACGAATCGCAGTTGCTCGTCCATGATGCTCAATCCGACAGGAGCCGAGCTGAAAAAGGCATTCAGGCGAGCTTCCCGCAAGGCGAGTTCTCGTTCTAAGGCAATGCGAACGACTTCGTCGCGCTTCGCTCCGCTAACGTCTTTATGCGTCCCCGTCATCCGCAGCGCCACACCAGAGCGATCGCGCTCCATCACCTTACCATGACACAAAATCCACTTCCATTCGCCTGATTTTGAGCGCATCCGCAATTCAATTTCGGAAACGGGTGTTTTACCTTCCCGATGCAAGGTTAAAGAGTCTATCGCCCTAGAGGTATCCTCTGGATGTACTAGCCGCTCCCAGGACTGGTAACTGTTCTCAATCTCCTCTGGCTCATACCCCAGCATCTTCTTCCATTGCCGGTCGAAATACATCTCTCCGGTCGTTAAATTCCAATCCCATATCCCTAAGGCACTCCCATCTAACGCCATTTGCAGCCGTTCTTCGCTGCTTCTGAGAGCGGCTTCGGCAAGTTTGCGCTCAATCAGCCAACCTAACTGAGCCGCAACTGCACTTACTAGCTCAAACAAATGTCGATCTTCTGCACTTTTGCCACGCTTAAAGAAAACTAAAACTGCCAACACTCGCTGATTGGCGAGAATTGGCACGCCCAAACCCGTCTTTAATCCAACTTTTGCGGCGATTTGCGATCGCACAAAGGTTTCCTGTGTGGTCGCGGAAACATCTTCTACCCATTCTGGTTGCTGCGATGACCAAACGCGCCCTGGCAGACCCACGTTGGCTCTAAATGTGACTGTTTCGCTATGGCGTCGGAATTCTTCAACCGAGCTATGTTGCAAAGCGACGACCGCATCGCGATCGCACCCGTACCAACCCGGACTATTTTTTAAAACTGTACCATCATCAGACGGAACCCAAGTTTCTCCCAAATCCCAGCCGATTGTCGTACAAATTAACCGCAGAATAATTGCTAAAGCAGTATCTACGTCAACAGAACGATTGATGGCTTGGGTTGCTTCCAGCAACAGACGAATTTCAACTTCTGCTTGCTTTCTTTCAGTAATATCGCTGGTCGTGCCGAGAATCTGCTTCACCTTGCCGTCAGCGGTTCTCGCAAACAGAGTATCCCGATTGAGCAGAGTCCGCCATTCTCCATTTCGATGCCTCATCCGGTACTCATTCTCAAAGATTTCGCTGTCAGAGGCGTCCTCGAATTGTTGGAAATATTCCGGCAGTCTAGCGAAATCGTCAGGATGCATCAGCTTCTGGAAATCTAACCCCGTTTCTTGAATTTCTTGGGGGGTATACCCTAAAGTAACGGCGATTTCACGATTAATATAAACATTGCGCTGCTCGCTCAGATCGTAGAGAAACAAAACATTGGGGCTTGCTTCGGCAATCCGTTGAATGAAATGCTGACTCTGGAGTAACTCCTGCTGTGTCTGTTTATGTTCGGCGATTTCAGATTCTAGATTATGCAGCGTTTTTAATAACTCGGCGGTGCGATCGCTAACCCGAATTTCTAACTCATCGTTGACGCGGCGTAATGCTTCTTCTGCCTGCACCCGGATTGCAATCTCGCTCTGGAGTTCCTGGTTGAGAATCTCTAGCTGTTCGGGCGTTTCCAAAGCCAGGAATTGCGGCAGCAGCGTTACCATTTGTAGAGCCGTGTAGCAGGAAACCAAGGCAGTCATCGCTTGCTCAATTCCTGTCAGCCAGTAAACTGGATGCCAAAGCGTCCAGATTTCCATCAGGTGCCCGGTACCGCAGAGAATAGTAAAGGCTCCAAATAAGGCAAATATCCCTTGAAAGGGAATATCTTTCCGCTTGTGGATGAAGTAGATGAGCATCGCCGGAATTGAGAAATAGGCGATCGCAATCAACAAGTCAGAAACCAGGTGAAGCCATACCAGTTTCGTTTGCCAAAGGTAGCAGTGACCGTGAGGGATAAATTGTCCTGAAGAAAACAATTCTTTTAAAAGCTTCCACATATTACGATCTTTGGCTATAATTCGGAGTTATTCCCGATGCATAAAGATACGGTTAGATAAGCTTCCCAGCTTTAGCTTTTGCCGCGACCCCTCAAGCGCATTCGACTCAGAGTTGAAGCTCAAACTGATGGATAGCTGAGTCTTGGGTTTCCATAACAGCGAGTAATATGCAGAAGAATCTGCTAGAGATTGAGCAAGTTGAGTCAGTACAACACTTGATTCAAGATTGATTCCCCATCTTTAGATAGATATTCTTCATTATTAAACATGACAATTCTATTTTGGTAAGTCAAGGGAAGAATTTAGTTTTATCTGTCTGTCTCGAACCCCTCTTCCCCCCAGATCAGCTAAATTTGCTTGTCCATACTTGGTGGGAGAGGCAGTTTAAGGTTTATGAATTTTGTTTGTATACGTGACAACAACTATCTAGCGATCGCCTACATAAAGCCTTTCTTCATAACTGCTTTTATCAGACTAAAACGGTTGAGTCAGATTCTGGTAAATTTGCCAAGATTTAGCTGGAATCTCTGGAGTGCCCTAAATTGGGCATTGCTAAATCAAAGTTTAATTCAGCAATGTCAGGTAAAGGATCGCGATCGCAAAACGGTTGTCACCTTGCAACCTCGCTTTGTAAATGTGGAAAAAGTGAAACTTGCCGCTGAGTGACAAGCTATTAATTAAAAAATTTTTCTTCAGTCGATGAGAGACATAAAAGCCCGATCCCTGACTCACTCCTCGCAGAAACTTGGTTAGCAAAGTCCATGTGAAGCCAAGCAATCTTAAACTAGCAGCAAAAAGATATAGAAACATTTAAGAATCTGCTCAAATACTGTTGAGAAATCAGGTTGAGGGTAGACTGATTGATGGCAGCGATCGCTCTACAACTCAAGAATCGCTATTGAGGCAATTATACGCTGATCGTGATTGACTCTCCCGACTGATAGGGCTGGGGTGTCGATTCATTAAGTGCGAAAGGGAAATTAAGATTCAAGGCAGTGTGGAAGAGAAAGCGATCGCTGGTCAGCTCGCTCTAGAATCTCTTCCCGGTTCATCTGCATTTAAAGCTCAGCGAGAGGAGCCAGCGGCACAGACTCAGACCCATTAAGGCGCTCCAATTCACTGCTCGTTGCTATACCAATTCTCCATGATTCGTGAAGGAAAAATCGGGGAGCTAAATCCTCCCATCTCACTACTGAAATAGGACTCCTATATACCCATAATTGTGCAATTCATTAATCAATCGATTAACTATTAGCAATCTCAAGCAAAACAAACTCAATAAATTTTTTAGCCGTCTATCCTTGTCTCTGTCAAACTATTATTGCTGTTCAATTGAGAATTTGTGAGAATTGTCGGGTTTGAACTTTCCGTTGCATCGTTTCCAACATCAAAACTGACCGTATAAACAGATGCATCAGGCGCGTACACTTCAATTTTGTAATTGCCAGCAGAAGGCAGCAATGCTTGCCACTGTGCGCCATCGGTAATCGTCCCGACCGTTTGCCCTTCCGGATCGATTACGGTGATATTGACGTTGCC
>NZ_JACJOQ010000398.1:0-3419 GCF_014695635.1 Coleofasciculus sp. FACHB-712
AGCATTGCTGGCACTCGGATGACAGCATCTTCCAATGATTCGGCGTCAGCACCGTTGCGGGCGGGGGTATGGTTAATGACTCTGGCAACGTAGGGAACGGCTGACTTGGGGATGGTAATGGTTCCCCGTTGAACATTGCCTTTTCGACCTCCTCCCGTGCGGTAAGCGACCATGCGAATCGCGGAGCCTTTGGGCGGCACTGCACCATATTGACGCTCTAGCGATCGCACTTCTTCAGGACGGGCGCTAGCATTCAACAGGCGATCGCTCACCAGGTTCTGCATCTGCGTTCTCGCGCGCAACTGAGTCTGCTGCTGGAGTTGGGCGGGTTCTCGAATCAGGGGGCCAAACTGAACCATCCCAGTCCGCGAGTCAATCGTGTAGTGAAGATCCTGAGGGCCAGAATCAGCAAAGTCATTGACTTCTGTCCATATTTGAGGCAAGGCTCCAGGCGGACTTACCAAAATGTATTCATCTTCCCGCCGTGTCAAGACAGGAACGCCTTGCAATTGGAAAGTTTGACCGGGCGTACCCTCGCTTTCTCCCAAAAGTTCATTTCTAATCTGTTCGCATTGAGAAGCGAGGACGGTACCGCCAATCGCTCTCGCCGACAAACTCACAATCCGCGGGGAACTACTGTAACCCGGTTGCGTAGGATCGATGTGACTATAAACGCAGCGCAGCCAGCGACCCTGGTAGGTGAGGAAGTGGCTCACCGGCCAGCGTTGAGGCAGATGTAGCACGACGTCCCCACTTTGGAGGGGATTGCTTCCAGTCCGAGCGAATTCGCTGAAACTAAATCCTTTCGTGCCATCATCAGCTTCCTGCAACAAAACCGGCTGCCAGTACGCGCCATTCCAAGCTTCCCAGCGGCGAGGAGGCGCGTCGGGATTAATGCCAGTGGATGTCGCAACTTCTCCTTTGAATTTGACTGCCAGAACATTCCCTTCGCATTCGTCCTCCGGGTCGAATACCAGATAAAAGCAATTTCCCGACTGGGGTTGCTCATCAAAAAAGGCTAATTCTCTGCCCATCCACTCACCGTCAGGGCGCAGAGTCCAAAGGTTCGTGAAGCGATCGCGTAACATTTGGGGAGTATCTTCAACCGTCTGAGCGGTTAGAAAATGTCGGATACTGGGCTTGCCAATCACCAGCGGCTGGTTGGTACTGAAGACAATCGCTTGCTCAGTTTCTGTCCTGACGGTCGCAATTTCTACCCCAGATGGAATCGTATATGGTTCGGGCAAAGCAGCACTCAGATAAAAAGTCAGGTCTGTCTGAGCGGGAACCGGAGCTTGCAGGCGAACCCCTAGTAACTCTAAAAAAGCAACATAGTTGCGACGGGGAACTTGATTGAACCGCAGCAACATTTGATCGGTCAGCCACGCAAATAGCTCAATCAGCGTGATGCCAGGATCGCTAGGGTTATAATTCGTCCACTCCGGACAATAGCGAGGAATCCGTAGAATGCACTCATCTACTAAATCTTTGAATGTCCGATCATCTAAATCAGACTTCGGTAACTTGGGTAAAAAATCAAAGTCCATTATTAATAAATAATCGGTAACTAGGAATTGGTAATTAGTAATTGGGCAAAAGTTATAGAAATGCGATAAATGAGTAGGGATTTTGAATTAAAGAATTCTCTTGTTACTCAGAACCCTCATGAACCATCACTCCTCTTTGCCGTTCAGATAGAAAGGATAGACCAAGCTCCGAGCATCATAAGTGCCCTTAGGATGGTATTCCACAATAATATCCACTCGGCCTCGGATGGGATCGGGGTCAGTCCGCACCAAATCGATGACAATGCGCGGCTCCCACATTTCTAGAGCTTCTTGGACGTGCAAGCGCAACAGGAGAAGGGTTTGAGTATTCATGGGCGCAAAGACCATCTCCGATAAGCGCGACCCAAAATTGGGTCGATACACCCTTTCTCCGATTTCAGTCCGCAGGATAATCCGAATAGATTCTTCAATATTCCGTTCTGCCGAACTGAGTTGAAGCCCTCCCTGTACGTTCACCCGTAGTGGGAAAGACCATCCCGTACCCAAGTGGCTGCGCTGCTTATCCGATCCTTCTGGCATAAAAGTGACTCTGTGCCTAGTATCGCAGCTACTTTACTAAAGCTGAAAGTCCCCGACTATTCGCCAAAAGTCGAGTTATCCCAAGCTGGCTGTAGCCCTAGGTTCTAGGGGCGGTGCCCTTCCGCCTCAAAGCGGGTTGTAGCCGAAGGCAACAGTCGCCAAGCGCAGCACATACAACATTGCTTAAATGACCTGAATCAGTTTGACACTGCGGGGTCTACCCCGTGTTTAATGGCTGACTAATCGTTGACTCTCTACCCAGTATCCTGATTTTGATGGAAATGGAGGTTTTACAAAACCGGGATGCTCCTTGTATGCGAGGCATACTCCAAGAATTAGTAATGTAATAAGTCGTGCTTGGACAGCACCCCAGAGCAAGTGTTTAGAGCGAATTGGTTAGCAGTTGAAGACAGAGGTTATTGTAGATCGGGATGCTTTTGATCGCGCAGCGTTTAAGGTTTAGGACGGGAAACTTTAGCGACTGAACAAGATTTTTGAGAAGTGATTAGAAGAGATTCTGCTGAAAATTAACACTAGTCTTTGGGAAAGTGCAAGCTCAAATATGTGGTTTTCTTACAGATATGATTTAGACCTCGAATTTAAGGTTTTTTTATTGTTATGACAGAACAAATAAGGGAAAAATTCGTCTATAACGGAGAAACCTACTATTTAGCTGGCTTAGAGCCTTCTTTAAAATATCCGGTTGATAAAATTAATGCTACAGCAGAAGAATCTGTAGATTTCGATAAAATAAAAGATAAAATATTTGATTTGTTGAATGAGGAATCAGTTCCCTCAAACGTAATACAAGAAGGAGTTTTAATTAGACCACGCGACTATGGAATGAAAGAGATTCTATTTTCTACAGCTTGCCGGAGAGGATTTTATTCAACCTATGAAATTGTTAATGAAGAATTGTTTTTGAAGGAAATGACTGTCGGTGGTGTTACGGGCGGTCATAAACCTATAGAAGGAGTTATGCCAACCTACGATAACTGTAGTGGTTTTTGTTATCGGAATCTTAAAGTTTTTACTCGTTTTACTGGGAGAATCACCTTAGGTAAAGACTTCATTGATGGAATCTTCTTAAAACCTCTTTTGGGGATGACATTTTATCAAGGCAAATTAGTTGCGATTCAAGACCTTTCATTAGACATTTCCATTAGTCTTGCTGTTATCTTTGGCGGGTTAGAAGCTGTTAAGAGACGCTTGGCTAGTGCAGTGTCAGCGCAAAGAATTCTTGCATTAAGCGGTGCCCTCTATTATGGCGAGTCAGGCTTAGATTTGGTGATTCCTGCTTTGCTGGATGAATCGGCACAGGTAATGTGGGCT
>NZ_JACJOQ010000399.1:0-7760 GCF_014695635.1 Coleofasciculus sp. FACHB-712
TGGGTAGTATCTATCTCTGTTGTTTTTACCCCAGCCATATTCATCCACAGCGCTACCAATCCAGAGCCAAATAATTGCAACATTCCTCACTTTCCTTTATTCACTAAACAAAGAGCCTGCCGGATGTGCAAGCTACAAAAAAAGCCCAAGGCGGAAATTGCTTCCGCCAGAATGAAGATATTTTTTCGGGAGTTCGCGTATAGGTAAAGCACAAGCAGGGACAAGGAATGAGTAATCGGTGAGCAAGCGAAAATGGATAAACTCTCCCGTGGGACAACTAGTTCTCTATCTTTACCTATTTAGGAGTACCATTTTTTTCAGCATTCTTTTATTTATCCTTCCTGCGTCCTGTTTCATCCTCCCGGATTGGCCCCGGTTTCTCCACGAGTCATCGGGTACTGGTAGAATTTTTAAGGTTTATATCACTTTGATCAATGGGATCGACTCGCGCACGGATCGCAATTGACGCTATGGGTGGCGACCACGCCCCCGCCGAAATCGTTGCTGGAGCGCTTAGGGCACAGGAAGAATTAGACGTAGAGGTTTTGCTGGTGGGCGATCCTCATCAGATTGAAGCTTCCCTAGGGCAACACACCAGTTCTCATCTTCCTCAAATTGTGCCTTCTGAGGGCACAATTGAAATGCACGAGGAGCCTCTAAGTGGTTTAAAACGCAAGCCCAAGGCTTCGATCAACGTAGCAATGGATTTGGTAAAACAAAAACAAGCCCAAGCAGTAGTGTCAGCGGGTCATTCAGGAGCCGCTATGGCATCTGCTCTGCTGCGACTGGGACGCCTTCGGGGGATCGACCGCCCCGCCATCGGAGCAGTTTTGCCAACGATGGTAGCTAGTAAATCAGTGCTAATTCTCGATGTCGGCGCAAATGTCGATTGTCGTCCTAAATTTTTGGAGCAGTTCGCACTGATGGGATCGATTTACAGCCAGTATGTGCTGGGTGTAGACGTTCCTAAAGTCGGCTTACTCAACATTGGTGAAGAAGAATGTAAGGGGAACGATCTAGCGGTTCGCACTTACCAAAGGCTGCAAGAGAATTCGCAAATTTGCTTTGCTGGCAATGCCGAAGGGCGAGATGTCCTGACGGGTAATTTTGATGTGGTCGTTTGCGATGGTTTTGCCGGGAATGTTTTGTTGAAATTTGCTGAAGCCGTTGGTGAGGCAGTATTGCAAATCCTCCAGGAAGAGTTACCTCAAGGACTGCGCGGGCAAGTCGGCACGGCTCTGTTGAAACCAAACTTGCGGCGAATAAAGCAGCGAGTCGACCACGCGGAACATGGCGGTTGCTTGTTGTTGGGGGTAGGAGGCATTTGTATTATTAGCCACGGTAGCTCCCAGGCTCCGTCAATTTTTAACGCGATTCGCATCGCGAAAGAAGCTGTTGATAACCAGGTACTGGAGCGAATTCAGTCTCAAGATATCAGTGCTAAACAATCGGCAATCGGCGAATAGCAACAAGTATGAAGGATGAAGTGTAAAATGTGACATTCCAGCGTCGATCGTTTAGAATTAATCGATTTAGCTAAAAGCTAAAATGCTGATAGCTGATACCTAAAGACCCCAGCAAGCATGGAGAGCAATGTTGCAACAAACAGGCG
This sequence comes from Coleofasciculus sp. FACHB-712, assembly GCF_014695635.1. Classification (NCBI taxonomy): domain Bacteria; kingdom Bacillati; phylum Cyanobacteriota; class Cyanophyceae; order Coleofasciculales; family Coleofasciculaceae; genus Coleofasciculus; species Coleofasciculus sp. FACHB-712. The sequence goes on from NZ_JACJOQ010000399.1 coordinate 1,613, forward strand.
TCGGCGTCGCCATTACCGGAAGCGGCTCTGCGATCCCCTCAGGTTCTCTGGATAATCATGGACTCACTCAGCTGGTAGATACTTCCGATGATTGGATCGCCAGCCGCACCGGGATTTGTCAGCGACGGCTGGCGGGTGAGGAGTCCTTATGTTCGATCGCCACACTCGCGGCACAAAGAGCGATCGTAATGGCTGGGATCGCCCCAGAAGACCTGGATTTAATTATTCTGGCAACCTCAACTGCCGATGATTTGTTCGGGAGTGCCTCAGCAATTCAGTTTCAACTGGGAGCATCTAGGGCGGTAGCTTTTGATTTAACAGCCGCTTGCTCTGGATTTGTCTTTGGTCTAGTTACGGCATCGCAGTTTATCCGCACCGGCGTCTATCAAAATGTCTTGCTGATTGGGGCTGATATTCTGTCGCGCTGGGTAGATTGGTCAGATCGGGGAACCTGCGTGTTATTTGGGGATGGTGCTGGTGCCATTGTCATGCAGGCGAGCGATCGCGATCGCCTGCTGGGATTTGAACTCCGCAGTGATGGAACCCAGCACAAATCCCTCAGCCTAGCCTACACGGCACAGCCTAAAGAACTGGTTCCTGGGATCAACGTCCAAGCTGGCACTTACCACCCCATCACCATGAACGGTAAGGAAGTTTATCGCTTTGCCGTGCAAAAAGTGCCGGAAGTGCTGGAAAAAGCAATGTTTCGCGCAAATATCAGCATTGAACAAATTGACTGGTTGCTTTTACATCAAGCCAATCAGCGAATTCTTGATGCCGTCGCCCAACGCTTAAAGATTCCTGCTGAAAAAGTCATTAGCAATCTTGCTAACTACGGCAATACTTCTGCTGCTTCCATTCCCTTAGCGCTGGATGAAGCTGTGCGAGAAGGCAAAATTAAACCAGGAGACATGATTGCAACTTCCGGCTTTGGCGCGGGTCTAACGTGGGGCGCAGCGATTTTCCAATGGGGCAGATAAATCAATTTTAGATTTTGAATTTTGCGGAGGTCGGAGATTCTCTGCCTCCAATAATTTTCGATAGGTGGATTGGTAATGGGTAATGAAAGTTAGGAGTGTTAAGGATTGAGTTTTAAGGCAAGAAAGAAATTCTTGAAGTCAAAACTCAGACGCGATCAATTGCGCCTCTAAAACTGAAAACTTTTCTCCAATTACCTATTGCTAATTGCCAATTACGAATTACCAATTACCAATGACCAATGACAAAGACCGCATGGGTGTTTCCTGGGCAAGGTTCTCAGGCAATCGGAATGGGAGTGGATTTATTAGACTTGCCAGAGGCAAAGGCTAAATTTGAGCAAGCCGAGCAAATTTTAGGCTGGTCTGTACCAGAAATCTGTCAGAGTCAGGAAGATAAATTATCCCGCACTCTTTATACCCAGCCCAGCCTGTATGTGGTAGAAAGCATTTTAGCGGATCGAATGCAAGCTGGGAGACATCAACCTAACCTCGTTGCCGGTCACAGTCTGGGAGAATACGTTGCTCTCTACGTCGCCGGTGTCTTTGACTTTGAGGCGGGGTTGCGCCTAGTGAAACGTCGGGCAGAATTTATGGATAGTGCGTCCGATGGCATGATGGCAGCGCTGATTGGCTTTGACCGCGAACAGCTAGAACAACAAATTCAGCAGACCCCCGACGTTGTGTTAGCCAACGACAACAGTTCCGCCCAAGTCGTCATCTCTGGAACGCCAGAAGCGGTGGAGGCAGTGCTAAGTCAAGTAAAGGTTAAGCGTGTTGTCCGCTTGAATGTTTCAGGAGCCTTTCACTCTCCCTTAATGGCGGAAGCTGCCGCCGAGTTCCAGGTAGTTTTGGAGTCAGTTCCATTTAATTCTGCTCAAGTGCCAGTGCTGTCAAATGTGGAACCTGTCCCATCTGTGGACGCTGATATTTTAAAAGAGCGCCTCATCCGTCAGATGACCGGCTCGGTGCGGTGGCGAGAAATTTCCCTACAATTGCCAGTACAAGGAATTTCGCAGGTTGTGGAAATTGGTCCAGGGAAAGTCCTTACGGGTTTAATTAAACGTACTTGCCCCGATTTAACTTTGGAAAACGTGGGTAGTGTTGCAGAGTTGCCGAATGCAGAATAAAGTCCGGCGACCGCAACAGCGCGTGCGAGTGAGAGAATGGAAAAATTCCCTCCTTCCCTCATCAGCCAGGGAACGAGAAAAATCAGACAAGGTGGTTAAAGGTTTACAGCGAGAGTACGGTGGATAGCGAATTATCTAATCTAGGCAGAAGCCGCGAGCCTGTTTCGAGTTTAGTTCTATACCACCTGTTTAAGTGGTCGGTGGTCAGCCCCGTGCTTCATGCCTACCTGCGAGGTCGGATTTATGGATGCGAACACGTTCCTCCGATTGGACCACTTCTAGTGGTTAGCAATCATGCCAGTGATTTCGATCCGCCGATTTTGTCCTGCTGCGTGCGACGACCCGTAGCGTATATGGCAAAAGAAGAACTGTTTCGAGTCCCTGTTTTGAAGCAGGCAATTAAGTTGTATGGTGCTTACCCCGTCAAGCGGGGTTCCGCAGACCGGAGTGCGATTCGTTCGGCGCTGTCTCTCCTAGAGGAAGGGTGGGCGGTCGGTGTCTTTTTACAAGGAACGCGGACGCCAGACGCCAGAATTTCAGACCCAAAGCTAGGTGCTGCGCTGATTGCCGCCAAGGCGAAGGTGCCGTTGCTGCCCGTTAGTTTGTGGGGTACGGAAGCGATTTTTAAGAAAGGTTCGCTGGTTCCGCGTCCGGTGCCAGTAACGGTGCGGATTGGTCAGGTAATTAATCCTCCTAATTCAACAGACCGGGATGAGTTACAGGCGGTAACGCAAAAATGCGCCACAGCGATTCATGCTTTACACGATTTAGGCCGTTAAAGAATTTCAAAAGACAAGATTTTCTCGGCGAAATTAAAACGTTGGGATGATGTCCTGACAGTTGCGCTTTCAGTAGGATTAGGTTATTCCAAATCTGTCTGGATATCCGGCTATTGGTTCATTCAATAAAGAAATGAGTCAATCACCAGGATTCTGGATTAAATCACCATCCCAAAAAGAAATGAGCGAACCTTCTGCCAAGTATCTTTTGCAGCGTCTGAACAATTTGGCATTGGTTAGATTTTTGCTTTTCGTTGCTTCTGGCTGGGCGTTTGTAAAAATTTTAGCTTACTTTGAAACAGTTATTGTCATTTTTACATTTGCAGCTATTGTCGCTTTTCTACTGAGTTATCCCGTGCGATCGCTAACTCGTTTTGTGCCTCACGGTGTTGCTGTTACCGTGGTCTTTATTCTAGGCATGATCGTGATTGCTAGTCTTACTGTCACAGTTGGTTTAACAGTTGTATCGCAAGGGCAACAATTAATTTCTAGCTTAACAACCTTTTTAAATTCTTTAATTCCTTTGGCTTATCAAATAGAAAAATTCCTTTTAAGATTCAATGTTCAAGTAAATTTGAGCATAATTCAAGAACAATTTCAGAATCAAATCGTCTCATCGCTGGGGTTAGGAATCGGTTATAGCTTAACGACTATACAAGTATTTTTTGCCAATTTTCTTAATTTGATATTAATTTCCGTTATTTCTTTTTTTATGTTGCTAGATGGAGAAAAGCTTTGGAAGCTTATTCTTAAGCTTGTTCCTGCACATTTACAAAATAGATTTACCATTGTCATTCAACGCAAGTTTCTCGGATTTTTTCGAGGACAGATGGTTTTATGTTTATTTCTGACTACGACTACTTTTTTGGTTTTTTTAATTTTAAATGTACCATTTCCCTTACTTTTGGCAATTATTGCTGGATTATTCGATTTAATCCCTGGGATTGGAGCTACTTTAGGGGTGGGTATTGTTTTTCTTATTTTATTGTCTCAGAGTGTTTGGTTAGCCGTTCAAGTAGTTGTTGTTTGTATCATAATTCAGCAAGTACAAGACAATTTCATCACGCCCCGGATTATGCAAAATTCGCTTAATATTAATCCAGTTGTTGTATTTTTCGCCTTACTAGTAGGTGCTAGAGTAGCAGGATTACTCGGAATTTTTATTGCAATTCCGATTACTGGAGTCATTGTCAGTTTATTTGAAATTGACGAAATGAAAGCAGAATCTTAGAGGAATGACATGAAGAGTAGCAGCTTCTATAAAATAGATTAAAATAAAATTTACTGGAATCAAAACAAGTAAAAATGCAGGGTTTAAGAGAAGAATTAGCAGAATTGCTAGATGAGGCTGAGTGGAACTGGCTGATGCCTCATGCGGAACGGGAGGCTGTGGTTATCGTAGCTCAAGAGCTGGACTTGCTAGATGTTGGGGTAGCGATCGCTAATGATGATGTTTCCTCTGTGCAGCACTGGATTAGCGAACAATTGATTTACAAGCCCTCCGAAGCTCAGAAACAAGATTGGAACGACAACAAAAACAAGCGATTCAGCGCTCTGATTGTGTCGCCTTATGTCTTGGTGAAAGAAACGGCAACGATTCCTGCTTAATCTGATTTGATGACTGACCGAGGGTGGCTCCCGTATAGCCGGTAGTCACCCAAAGAATGGCTCTGGCTCCATCCCGAATTGATTTCTCAATCGGCTCCTGCGGTATGTCCGAAGGCACGATCACGGGCTTTAGAGTAATGCCCCGACTGCCTAAAACAATCTCTCCAATGACTCTGGCGCGGCGCATATGATAGTCAGAGGTAATTAAATAGATGCTGGTGATCCCAAGACTCTGCAACTCATCAACCAGCGTCGTAAAGTTCGTAACCGTATCCACCGCCTGATAGTCCAAATGCAGGCGACTAGGGGCAACCCCAGCTTTGGCAAAAACCCGTTTAACGTAAGCTTTGTTAGTGCTACCTGAAGAAACCCAGATGGGCAAATCTGAATGCTGACGAGCCATCCTTGCTGCCAACTTCTCCCGCTCCAAGGCTGAGGTAGAGCCACCCAAAACTAACATTGCCTGGGGTTTGACCAGGCTTTTTTTAACTTCCTTGTAACCAAACCACAGCGCCACGGGTAGAGCGAGCATTAGCAGCCGAGAATATCTACTTTTAGAGCGCGAGGGCTTGGAAGACAAGTGTTTTTGTCGGCTAGCACCAATTTTCAGGATCATCAATCAATTGAAAAAGCCGTGTTTACATGGGAAGCGATACGCACGAAGCGCGATCGCTAACTGGTTAAAATTCCCTATCCTAGCTAGCGTCCACGTAGATACACTCCACGGGGCGACTAACTGTTTTAGAGAGTAGCAGACAACGGGACTGGCCAGGCTCGAACCGGCGACCTAGCGCTTAGGAGGCGCTCGCTCTATCCAACTGAGCTACAGCCCCAATTCTAAGGCGATCATAGCAGCCCAAGGGCAGCATTACCCAGTTGAATTTAAGTAGACCGCCAGGTTTCTTCCCAAGGGCCACCGCCTGTTTCCAATCCACATAGAGAACTGCCAGCTTTCAGGATGATTTTAGATTTGTCACCCCGTTGGCGCAGTTCTAGGTCAACTTGACCGTTCATCGTGTCGCGACAACAAAAGATTAAACCCTTTTCCGTGGGGGCACGCAGGAGAGTCCCCGGTAGATTTGTAGTAGCGGTTAACTCAACTTCAAACTCGGAGTTATGAGCTTGCATTTGCCAGCTGCCCCAAGGCTCGATATTCCAACTTACTTTCGAGTTCCAGGGTACAAATTCATAAAATTTTCCTTGATAGTGCAAGCCAATCATCGCCACCGATTCCATCCACCACAGCGCCCCGCGTCTGCCTCCACCAGCCGTTAAGGCGATATCTGAAGACTCATCAAAACTATTGCAATTCAGCCAGAACCATTTTTGAGGAAAAGAGCGCCCCCAGTTTTTTTCACCGTAGGCAGGGGCGTTGGTGAAGTCGTAGCGTTTTCCATTCCACTCAATCCAGCCAGTTGCCAGCCCGTGAGCCATCAAAATTTGCCATCCCGGTTCAAAAATCGGGAAAGAAGACAACCATCCGGCTGTTGATTGTTGTGGCTGATTTAGATTTCCCCATCCATATACAGGTTTAATTTCATACTGCCAACGCGCTTGAGAACCCGTGCCCGGATCGTGTAAAGCTCCCTGATGCCAAGTAGCGGTGGCTTGATAGCCATCCTGAACGTGACGCTCAAAAGCCTCTGGAGGGAGG
>NZ_JACJOQ010000004.1:0-3202 GCF_014695635.1 Coleofasciculus sp. FACHB-712
CTAAAGTTCTGTTTACCGTTATGGATTTTGCCGTTTTTGACGACATGAGTTGACTGACAAACCGGGCAAGTTGGTTGGGAATCAGACATAGTGCTTCTGATGGAACGGTATCTTTCCTATCCTTACATCTTTAGGACTACCCGTATTTTTATATAGGACGATGTAGAGCCGGAGCGGACACCAGTGCGATCGCCAGTTGAGAAATGTATGTATGACGACTTGGAAAAAATTCTCCCTAAACTCCAAGCGAAGGTTCTGGTTTGATCGACCAGGACTCCTGAACCGCTGCCCTGAATGCGATCGCCAGTCGGGAAAGTCATCTATTCCGACTTGGAGGAAAGCTCTCTCTCAGCTCAAATCGACCGATCTGGGTTGATCGAGCAGGACTCGGCGTTTGTGTAGCAAGCGTCCAAAAAACAACGTTAAGCTTGAAACTCTTACCCTGCAAAGGCTAACTTGCCCATAAATAATTAATGGGTATTTTAAGTTGGGTACAGTTTTATCAGCTCTCTACCCTCTTAAGTCTTTTAAACTTACCCATAAATAGACAAAAATGCAGAAGTATTGCCCTTAGCGTTGTTTTTGGGTCAGTTGCTACACAAACGCCATTACGGTCAGCCCACCGTGCCAACCCTTCTCAATCTAGGGTAAAAGGCTCGGCGCGGACGACGAGCGGAACTGTTTCCCAGTAATCGTCGAAGCCATCAGGGAGATACAGCCGAACTTCATCGCCATCGAGAACGTGCCCGGAATCCTCACCTGCCCCTACAGACCAAGAAGCGGACGGACTTATTTCCGATACTTTTTATCATGCCTCGACTCGTGCGGGTACAATACGGAGTGGATTGTTATCGGGTCAGGACACTTTGGAGCGTCCTTTCTTAGAGAGCGGCTACTTCTGGTTGGAGTCTCCCAGCGCCTTAAGCCAAAGTGGGAAAGGGCGACCCCCTGGCTCGACCAAGCTCGAAACGCAGTTGAAGAGTTTAGAACTTCTCCAGAAGGGCGAGTGTCTAAACCCGGACTGGTTAGAGAAGCATTACCGTTTGCCAGTGGGATGGACATCCCCGCTGGAGTCAAGAACAGCGACAGAGCTACTCGCCTTCTGCGAGTAGCTTTGGGCAATGTCCTTGATCCAAGAGTCGCCCTCAAGCGAGTCCTTTACCTGTCCGAGCTGTTCGCAACCGCTACTAAGCGCTAAAGACGGGTGCGGAGTCTGCGCCTGGTCTCATCCCCTAGAACGCAAGCGGAAACAAGCAAGCGGGACGATTTACCATACACCAAAACCAAGAGGCTTAAGTGTGGGGCATCTGCCACTTACCCCAAAGTTGCCGGGTCACGCGACGCTGCGAACCCACGTCATTGGTTCTGGCATTACTGCTATGAAGAACGCTGCGGTAGGGGCTGGAGATGCAGAAAAGTGCAGGTATCCCAAGCGAAGGTTTTAGCTGTGCGATCGCTCAATAATTGTGATATTTCTCCATTCCTAATTTTTCTTATCCCTCTGTCCAGCCGCATCTTGCGCCCATAGCCCATATGAGATGAATAATCAGACTTCAAAATCGACGATGAATTGCAGTGGCAATCACGCCCAATCTTGCTCTGTAAAATTCACATCATCTGTCCCAGATGTATCTAAAGGTTTGGGAACGCCAGAGTCTTTTGGTGAAGCTTTGTAGTATGACAACCTGTCTTGTTTATAGAACTCTTGTGCATCTTGATATAATTTATCCCAATTGGCATTTTCATGCTCTCGAATCTCTGTCTTTGTTTTCTCGCTGTGCAGGGTTTTACCCACTAAGCCAGTCTGCGTACCTACTTGATTACCTCCATACCCTGAATTAGCCAGATATCCTTGCCCGTGAGCTAAGCTTGCCTCATTGAAGTTTTGGAACCCAGCTCCCTCAGTTTGAATAAAGGTATGACCTGCGGAATCATCATTGGGATCTTTCATGTTAGTTGGCACAATGCCTACTAGAATATGACCTTTAACAGATTCTGGCAGATCGATCCCCAATTGGGGTTCGGCATTGACAGAATCGTAGCCCTCATTTTTTTTCTCAAATTTTGTTTTTCCTAACCAGGGTTGTTGTTCGTATGGCAGTGGCTTAGTTTTATCGTCTACTACATTCGGTTGATAGTGGGATGTCTCGCTATTTTCGGGACGACGGGTAAACATTTTTCCGGCTCTCTGAGCTTCAACATCGCCCCAATATCCGCCGAGATTTGTTCCTGTCTTACCTACAAATTCAGTTTTTGACTTGATGCTATTGTCTTCATTTTTAGCAGCAATGGGCATCCCCAGTTGTTTCACGCCATTGTAAACTGCCCCCTTGTCCTGAAAGACAATATGCGCCCCCCGATAAAACTGAGCCAATCCAGCAGCGCCAAGTTTTTCAGTCACTTTTTCTTCAAGGTAAGTCAAAATTTCCATGTGGGCACCATCGAGGTCTAGTCTTTGCTTCTTAGTGTCTAGCTTCCCTTGTTCCTCTGGATTCAGCAGTTGGTTGGAGATTTGCTTGCCGGAGCGATCGCGAATTATCGGCATTCCATCATCGCCCAGATGATAGGCTGCTTCAATTCTCTCCCATTGCTCCGGTAGGAACTTGTCCTTTGCTGCCAGGATGGAATTCCAAGAATCGTAGGTTCGATCTAGATCGTAGAGAGGGACGATTTTTTTGGCATGATCTTCATTCCTTTGAATTAGCTGTGGCTGAAGCGTCGTTTGAGTAACTGTGGGAGTAATGGGTTGCAGCGATCGCTGTACTGCACTACCATTCTGCTGAACAACGTGCGTCAACTCGTGGGCAATCAACTCCTGCCCACCCCGGCTTCCCGGCTCATACGCTCCCGCCCGGAAGAAAATATCCTGCCCCGTCGTAAATGCCTTCGCCTGGATTGAGCGATTCAACTGGTTAGATTGAGCATCCGTATGAATCTTCACCCCGCTGAAGTCAGCCCCAAACGCCTGCTCCATCGGTTCGCGAATACTCTGCGCCAGTGCCTGTCCGCTTCCTCGTGCCTGTTGGATGGTTGCTTCGAGATCCGGTGAGGCAGACATTCCGCCCTCAGCAGACTGACACTGTATCATTGGCTTCATCTGGAGTTCTTTTTCTTCTTCCTCTTCTGGCATCACCTCGCGTTGCAGGGTGGGTACATCCAACTTTCTCATCAATTTGTTTTGATGATTCGGGATTCCCTGTTG
>NZ_JACJOQ010000040.1:0-3659 GCF_014695635.1 Coleofasciculus sp. FACHB-712
AGTTATCCAGTGCAAGAAAAATATAATCTTATCTGGATCTTCCCTGGCGATCGCGCCCTCGCCACCACCTGTCAGCCGCCGGATATCCCTGAATTTGACGAGCCAGATTGGTTAATGGTGCCAGTGAGTGCCCACTTCCAAGCCCATTTTTCCATCTGCAATGAGAACACGATGGATGTTTTTCATGGTTTCCTGCACCAAAAATTGCAGGGTTGGTTCGATCCGGTGCTAACAAGTCTGCGAGAGACGGACGCCGCAGTCTGCGCCGAATACAATGTTTCCTACAAAGGTCGCATGGCTCAGTTTCTCGGATTGAGCGATCGCGCTGACGAAGTAACCACCTTACCGATCTCGATTCAGTATCGATACCCTCATTTTTATACCGTTCTCCAAGGAGTTTCCGCCCTATACTTGATGCGATTGCCCGTTGGCTTAACTGAGAGCCGCTCTTTTGCCTTTTTCTTTTTCAAAGTCCGCCTGCCAAAATGGGTACTCAACCCGCTCAAGCCTTTGTTGCAAATCCTGCTCCCGCGCTTTGTGTTGTTGAAATTTCTCGCTCAAGACATCGAGATGATCGAAAGCGAGCAGCGAACCTATTTAGCCAATCCCCAGCGACGTTATGTAGAAATAAATCCAGCGATTATTGCTATCCAGCGGCTAATTGTCCGGCAACATGAGAAATTTGTGCAAAAATCTAGTCAATCGCAAAATCATCAGGGGAATTCAGAAAAGTCTATTTCTCTCTCGTGAGGCGATTGCAAGAGAGCCATCTGAACTAACCCAAGAAAATTCACTCGGATGAAGGCAATCTTAGCAGCGGCGTATCCTCTAGCCCTTTCTCAGTCCTGCGGTCAAGTGAGCTGGAGCAATATATTCATAAACACTATGAAATCTTATTCCTTTGGGCGTTTCGTCAGACCTGGATAGCAGAAACTGAGTCTGGCAAATATTACTGTTGAGCCAGAGGCGATCGCCGATCTGGTAAAAGCTGAGAGGAGTCAACTTGTGCAAATTGTCAAAGAATATGTCCAGCATTGGTACGCGAGCGGACTTGACCCTGATGAATATATCTGTCACGAGAAGCAGGGGAATACAGTCGAGATTGAAGACGCGGCGACGGGTGAGCGTCAAACCGTTCTCAGCTTTTGCACCAATGATGTTTTAGGGTTAGTTCACGAAGAAGCCGTTAAGCAAGGTGCCATTGATGCCATCCTGAAATACGGAACGTCAAACAGCTCCTGCTCCGTCTTGAGCGGTCGAATCGATCTGCATCGACAGCTAGAGGACGAGATTTCCGCCTTTAAGCATCTGCCCCATACCCAGCTATTTCTGAACGCTTGGATGGCGATGCAAGCCTTAATGGATGCCTTCTGCCACTTGGCAATTCCCGTACCGGGATTTCAGAACACTCGCGAAACTTTGATTCTCACCGATGTCCTCAATCATGGCTGCATTGTCTCAGCCGTCGTCAATGCCGGGACTCGTTCCGGAAAAGTGTTTGGCAATAGTCCCCGCACCCGTGTAAAAGCTTACCGCCATTGTAATGTGGAGGATTTAGCGCGGAAACTGCATCGATATGCCCGACCTGGCGATCGCATTCTGGTTGTATCCGATGCCGTATTCTCAATGGATGGGGATATCGCGCCGCTGCTCGACATGATCGGTGTCCTGCAAAAATATGAGGGCAGCGTGCTAGTAATGGATGAAGCTCATGCCAGCGGTGCCATTGGAGCCACGGGCAGAGGGATCTACGAGCATTTTGGCATTTTGCCCAGTTATGCGATTGAGCGGGGCGTCGTGCCGCTGATTATGACGACTTTCTCTAAGTTTGCCGCCTCAGCCGGAGCCGCCATTAGCAGCCACGTCGCAGAGTTAAAACCCCTGCTGAATGTTTCTCCTACCTCAATTGGAACCATTTCTTTACCGCCACCAACCACGGCTGCTGCCTTAGAAAGCATCCGTATCGTTCGTCAACAGCCAGAACGAGTCCAAAGGCTACAGGAAAATACCCGCTACTTGCGATCGCGCTTAGCTGAAAATGATTTTGCCGCAATTGGCGAGACAAACGTTGTCCCAGTCATTTTACCGTCAGAAATTAATCCCAAGGTCTTTGGCAGACAACTTTTGCAAGAGCGCGGTCTTTGGGTCTCTCCGATTTGGTTTATTGCCAAACCCCGCCTCCGCATTACCGTCAACGCTCTCCACACTCACGAGGAAATGGATCGTTTGGTGGCAGGAATGGTAGCCGTTCGGGACTTATTGTATAAACCAACGATTAGTGCATAGCAATACCAGGCTTAACCTGAGATTGCCCTATGACTAGCCGTTTGCTTAACCCCTTTTTTGGAGTGCGTGATGCGTGTACTGCTCCTCTATCCACAATTTCCCAAATCGTTCTGGTCTTTTGACAAAGCGCTGGAACTAATCGGACGGAAGGTATCGCTTCCTCCGCTGGGGATGATCACAGTCGCAGCGATTCTGCCCCAAACTTGGGAGTTCCGCTTAGTAGACCGCAACGTTAAATTTGAGACTGAAGCAGACTGGGCTTGGGCAGACCTTGTCATCATCTCCGGGATGATTGTCCAGAAACCCGATATGCTACACCTGATCCGCGAAGCAAAGCAGCGCGGCAAATTAGTGGCGGTCGGTGGCCCCTACGTTACCTCAGTTCCAAATGCGGCACAGGAAGCCGGGGTGGACTTTCTGGTTTTAGACGAAGGCGAGATTACCCTGCCGCTCCTAGTCGAGGCTTTAGAGCGGGGTGAAACACAGGGGGTATTCCGTTCTAATGGCGAAAAGCCCGATGTCACGAATACACCCATTCCCAGATTCGACCTGCTGGATTTAAGCGCCTACAACGATATGTCAGTGCAGTTTTCGCGGGGTTGCCCCTTTCAGTGCGAGTTCTGCGACATCATTGTTCTCTATGGGCGGAAGCCACGCACGAAAACCCCCGCGCAACTGCTTGCTGAATTGCAGGCTCTCTATGACTTGGGCTGGCGGCGCTCCATTTTTGTGGTTGATGACAACTTCATCGGCAACAAGCGCAACGTCAAGCTCTTGCTGCGCGAACTCGGTCCCTGGATGGCAGCTCGCGGCTACCCCTTCCGCCTTTCGACGGAAGCCTCGGTGGACTTAGCACAGGATGAGGAATTGCTCGATTTGATGGTCGCTGCTAACTTCAGTGCAGTGTTTTTGGGCATTGAAACACCGGACACAGAGAGTCTGGCTATGACTCAGAAATTCCAAAATACGCGCAATTCGCTGATGGAATCGGTTCAGAAAATCAATCGAGTGGGTTTGCGCGTGATGGCTGGTTTCATCATTGGCTTTGATGGTGAAAAGCCTGGGGCAGGTCGTCGGATCATTGATTTTGTGGAAGCGACGGCAATTCCTCAAGCACTGTTCAGTATGCTTCAGGCTTTGCCGAATACGGCACTGTGGCATCGACTTCAAAAAGAGGGTCGTTTGCTGGAGGGGAGTGAAGAGGCGAATATCCATCAGACAACGCTGACCAATTTTATCCCCAGTCGTCCTTTAGAAGAATTGGCTCGTGAATACGTCAGTTGCTTCTGGGAACTGTATGAACCATCTCGCTATCTAGCACGAGTCTATCGGCACTTTATACAGATGAAGCCGACTCCTCACAAGAAGAAGTT
>NZ_JACJOQ010000400.1:0-2015 GCF_014695635.1 Coleofasciculus sp. FACHB-712
TGATAGTCACTTATGCCCAGTTTTCCATGTAATAAAAATGCCAGCCAATCTGCCTGATGAAGGAAGTAATAATTTTGAATTATAGGAGTAGACCCTTGTACCTGCTCTGAATTTTGAAGCAACCACAAAAGTTTGGCGAGGCTGGAGGTAGCGCTTAATACCGTGTGATTTGGGGGTGCAATTTCCCTCAACCTCTCTATTACTTCCACCCCTCGCGCATCGTTGTAGAGAATCGGTTCAGCAACAGGTTTACCAGCGTCATCGCACAGCAACACAGTAGAGGAAGTTCCATCAATCGCGATCGCTTTAATTTCCCCGCGTACTTCCAAAGGGATTTGCTCAATCAAGGAAAACAAAGCTTTCTCCCAGCTTGCAGCCAATGCCACTCCCTCAAAGGGATATTCCGCCTCAGCTTGGATCGTCCCATCCGCGTGAATTGCGACGGCTCGTGCGCCAGAGGTGCCAAAATCAATGCCAAGGTAGAGGTTCATAATGAGATTATTGATTCAGGTTCTAGAGAGACTCAAGTTATTTTATTTGCTATCTCTAGTTAATTAAATTAGAAAATAGGTCTTTAGAGATAGGATTTTAAAATTTTAAAATTGCAAGTTAGTATTACATGAATCAGGTGATTAAATTTATGCTTTATAAACAAACTGACGAATTACCAGATTCGGTAAAAAATCACCTACCCAAGCACGCCCAAGAAATTTTTCTCGCTGCCTTTAACAATGCTAACGAAGAGTATAAAGAGGAAGAAACTGCCTTCAAGGTTCCTTGGAGTGCGGTAAAGCGCGATTACGAAAAGGGAGATGATGGGAACTGGCATAAAAAGCCGGAATAGATATGACAACAATAAAATCAGGTTTGCCTGAATGGAGCTTATAGGGAGCTTTTTCCAGGTAAATGGGCGCAATGCGCGATCGCTCTCTCATGTTTGCGAGCGCTGTGTAGAAAATAACATCGACTGGTTTATCGATGCGATCGCCTCCTGAAGAGCCAGCTGAAGCCGCTCAAGCGGAAGTGACAACAGCTCAAGCCGAAGCTGCTGCTCAAGAAGCAACGAACAGCACTTCATGCAAACGCGATCGCAGTAGAAAGAGATGCGCTCGCGCTTATTAACATCTGCAAACAACTCTGGAGTCCCGATCCTCCAATGGGTAGACAATAGTGCTTCATACCCCAAGTACAGAGGTCATAATGTCTGAACCCACAAGAAGTCCCCAACCAATCATTTTGATTCGTGGTTTTGGCGGACTCGACGTTTCCGACGAGAAAAAAGATACCTACCAGAGATTTAATGTTGGTACTGTTTACCCTCAAAAACAAGGTGAAAACTACATCTACGAGGGGCTAATTCTGCGGTTTATGAAGTCGAACTGGAAGTACCAAGACACCACTAACGTCGTCGGGTACTACGGTAAAACTTATGCCTACGAACCGTTGCTACCGGAGAAACTGAAGCGCTCCACAGATAAGGATATCGTGGAAAAATTTATGCGCTTAAAGGAGTTGGGCTATTTTTCTGGCAATAAGATCATTATCGACCCCGGCATGGCGCTACATCTGCTGGAAACGGTTGAGCAACCCTGGCAAACTCTCTGGGTATTTCGTTACTACGACTTGGACGAGCGAAAATTCAACGTGTATGGTGAAGCACTGGTTCGCTTGATCGACTTTATTCGGGAACTTACAGTCCAAAAGGAAGGCTTTAAGCCCAAGGTGAATATCATTGCCCATTCAATGGGTGGACTCATCGCACGCGAGGCAGTTCAACGCACTTATCCAACCTCGAAGCAACAGAAGGCAGAGAATTACATTAACAAAATTGTCACCCTCGGTACGCCGCACCAAGGCATCAGTTTCCAAATTCTCAAAAATTGGATCAATATTAGTGCGGAAGATGAGTTAAAGCATTTTAATCCTGATTTTCAAAAAGACCCTAGAAATGATGCGGCTTTCGTTAATTTTCACAACTATTTTCCCGCAGAACGACTGCTGACAGTGGTTGGAAC
>NZ_JACJOQ010000401.1:0-5579 GCF_014695635.1 Coleofasciculus sp. FACHB-712
GCGATCGCTACAGAAAGATTCGATTTTCTATGGGATATTATCTGCATAATCCTCTCGGAAATTAGAGAGTGCAAGATGATTAAAACTTTGTGGCAACCTCCCCGCCTGCGGACGCCTGAAGAGAACGAAAAAGAACGCCGCGCGACTTGGTTAGAACTCTTTTATGACTTGGTATTTGTGGCAGCGATCGCGGAAGTGGCGCATAATCTCAACGAACACGTCTCGCTGCTGGGTTTTTTGGGTTATATGCTGCTGTTTGTGCCGATTTGGTGGTCTTGGGTTGGGGCGACTTTTTACGCAAGTCGGTTCGATACTGACGACTTAGGACACCGACTGCTGACATTACTGCAAATGATTGCGATCGCAGTGCTGGCAGTAAACGTGCATTACGGCTTAGGAAAAACTTCCGACGGCTTTGCCCTTTCCTACGTAACTGTTCGATGTATTTTAATTTTCCAGTATCTAAGTGCTGGATACTTTGTCGTGGCAGCGCGGAAGTTGACAACTTGGTACGTGATAGGCTTTAGCATCGCCGCCGCCATCTGGCTAATCTCAATTTTTGTCCCAATTCCTTGGCGGTTTTGGCTTTGGGGACTGGGATTTGTGATTGACTTTGGCACACCTCTCACCGCCAGACAGTTGGCTGCCAAGGTGCCGCCGAGCTTTTCACACATCCCAGAACGTTTAGGCTTATTTACGATTATCGTTTTGGGCGAGGCGGTGATTGGCGTAGTCAAAGGCGTTTCTCAGCTGCAATGGGGTATTGCATCTGCCACTGTCGCTGTGCTGGGGATGATAGTTGCTTTTAGCCTGTGGTGGATCTACTTTGACAGCGTGGATGGCTCACCCCTGCGGAGGATGGGAACTGGCAACCTGAACTTTGGTTTAATCTGGCTCTATTCCCATTTACCCCTCGCCATTGGCATTGCTGCTGCTGGTGTGGGTGTGGAACATATTGTCGTATCCAGCAAAACGGCAGGAGCATTACCCAGTAACGAACGATGGCTGATCTGCGGCGCTGTGACGATGTGTTTGATAGCCTTGGCGGTGATTCACCTGATTACCTGTACTTTAGGGACAAAGCGACACCGTAAGATTTTAGCCGCCTATCGTTTGGGTTCTGCGGCTTTTATTCTGGTGATTGCGATCGCGGGTGCGGCTTTGTCACCGATTACAGTCGTTGGGTTGGTAGCTTTAGCTTGTGCTGTGCAAGTGGTGCTGGGTTTCCTGACACCCCCTCACGTTCAGCCTGAGGCAAAGTACTGATCGACACGATAAAGGTATTCAGCCAGCCTCAGACTTGGAAAGCGATCGCCCACTTTCCTCAAAATTGCGTGCGATCGCGAGAATTCCAACCTCTAACGCACTCGATAGTTTCTAGCTTCCTCCCTCTAAAGGGATGAAGCAGGAACCGCAGAAGAGGATGAGGCTGGCGCTACGGGCAAACAGCTTAACAATTTATCTTCGATTGCTGAAGGCAGGAACCGCAGAAGAGGATGAGGCTGGCGCTGGGGGCGATCGCTGCCCAATCGATGCCTGGAATATAGGATAA
Source organism: Coleofasciculus sp. FACHB-712 (assembly GCF_014695635.1). NCBI lineage: Bacteria > Bacillati > Cyanobacteriota > Cyanophyceae > Coleofasciculales > Coleofasciculaceae > Coleofasciculus > Coleofasciculus sp. FACHB-712. The sequence goes on from NZ_JACJOQ010000401.1 coordinate 1,553, forward strand.
TTCCCATATTTTCCTAAAGGTAAGAATTCCATCGTAAACTGCTGGTTTTTTAAAGGCAGCTTTACCTCTTCAGGCTTTTTCTCAGAGATTTGGCAGGAACGAGTGTAATAGCAGACATAAATAAACTTCTCTTTTTTCTGCTCAAGTAACGCCTCGCCCAAAGTTTGTAAATCCTGAGGTTCTTTCGTCAGGAAAAATACTTTTTCAAGTAGGGGTGCTTGGAGAACTTGAGCAACATATTGGTTGGACATCGCGACTACTGTTTCTGGTTGCGATCGCAAAAACTGAATAGCTGGGGAAATGCCTTGATAATTTTTACTGAGATAAGCCGTACCGGAGTAAGTGTTTTTATAAACCCCAATTATAAAAAGCACCAAGAAAATAACCGTACCTATTTTTTTGATACTTCTGTTCGCCAATCTCCGGACAAATTCAAACTCTTTGATTGCGACTAAGCAAATTAGCGGTACCAAAACCAGCAAAAATCGAGACCCCCATTGTTTGCCTCCAGCACCAGCCGGAACCATTACCGCAACCGCTACAGTAAATAAGAAACAGATTGCATAGATAACCGTCATTCCCAAGCTTAGTTTTAGCTTTTGTCGGCTAAATAAACTCACTCCTAAATATAAAATTGCAAATAAGGTTAGGGGAAAATACTCAAACAAGCCAGAACTCATTTGATTAAAATTTGCCACCGCCACTAATAATCTATCGACTAGCGAGAATTTCTCTACTATCTGAACGGAATGCATTCCTAGAGGATGCTTGTAAATCAATGTATTCAGCACAAAGAAGATGGCAATCGTTAAAAATGTGCTGACAACAAAGAGTTCCTTTCTTCTCGCTAAAAACTGCACTTTTTTTAATTTTAAAAAAGATGCAGCATAAACCAGGACAGCCAAAAACGCGACAATGCCTAGAATTTCTTCTCTAAACCAAACAGATAAGCCAATAAATATCCCACTTAATACAGCATCCTTTTTAGACAACCCTTCTGTCCCCGGTATTAATAAAGTTGCCATTCCGTGAAAGCAAAGCGCTACAGCGAGGCTATGTTCCCAATACATCGCGCTATAGATAGATAAAGGCGAAGCAAAAATTAGGATTGCAAGCGCGATCGCTGTGCTAAAAGCGTTTAATTTCAACCGTCTGCAAGCAAAATAAAAACTTACCCATACAGCCCAAGTTGCAATCAAGGGAACGACGTATAATCCTCTATAGCCGAAAAGCGCTTGGAAAGGTGCGGTAACAAGGGGAAAAGTAAACGGAAAGGTGATGAAGTACTGCCCAAATCTGTTATAGACAAACGGTTCTTGAAACGGGTATAATCCACTTTGCCAAAGATTCCGAACCCAGTCTTCTACAGGTAAGTTCAGGTCAAAGCGAAACTGCCCGCTGCTAAATTGTTTCGCTAACAAAGCTTTAAGCCCAGCATCTCCACTAAAAAAGACATCATTTGGGAGTTGCGATTGCAAAAACAGTGAAAATAAAACGCCCGCTAGAATAATGAGTAAGGGAAATCTATATTGGTTGATTTTAGCCTTACTATCAGAATCGCTAGGATTGGATGTAACATCTCTCCACGTTTTTGACATATAATTTCTCATTTTTTTATTTCCTCAATTTACAAGCATTAATATTAAATACAAGATTCACAACCGGCTCTCGTTTGGGTAAAGATTCCTTCCATAATTTTTACCAACTATCCCTTTACTTGGGTATTGTAAAAATTGGCTACTTACGTAAGGTCGGGCAATCCTCAAAATAGGTTCGCTATATTTTACGCAATTAGACTGAAATTCTACGACAAAGAATAGGCTATCTTTACTAAATCTTCAAATAATGGCTATTTTTCACCTGAAGTTGTAAAGATTAGGTGAAGTGAGGTCTAAACTATACAGAAATGAAATAAAGGCTGAGCCACTATGGTCGCAACTAATAAAACTAAGTAGAATCTGTAAATTTAGAAACAGTTTTCATCGATAGTCTTCCTAACAAACCGATAATTTAACTAAACTGCCCTCCGGATGCATAGAGAGATAAATTTTGATTCAATGCTTGTAAGCAATTTCCTGACACAATAGCTAACTCTTTCTCCAGCCGATTTGCTACTGCGCTTATGGGTGTCCGATTATAAATAATTTCTATTTCATACCATTAAATTGCTCGGTATTTCCCTAAAATTGCTCATTCTAGAAAACAACCTAGAGGCTTGGTGAAAAATTAGGCACAATTTTGAGTTTAGAGCGAATTTCGCTACCCGATGAACCCGTGAAACTGACTGCTGGCGCTACTAGCGAACTCCCAGAAAAAACATTTACTGCCAAAATTGAGAAGAGTGACCTACTTTACCGGGAAGTGCTGTGACGACTAAAACTGTTGATGCCATTCTTGAGGGTGCCCTGGCAGGTGGCGATTTGTCACAAGAAGAGGGAGTTGTACTATTAAAGCAAACCGATCCAGATGTCCAGTCAGCGATTCGGGAAACAGCTGATAAGCTGCGACTCAGGCAAGCGGGTGAGGCTGTCACCTACGTAATCAATCGCAATATTAACTTCACCAATATCTGCGAACAGCACTGTAGTTTCTGCGCCTTTCGCCGGGATGAAGACGAAGAAGGCGCATTTTGGTTAGAGAGTCCCCAAATTTTGGAAAAAGCGGCTGATGGAGTCCGGCGGGGAGCGACGGAGATTTGTATGCAGGGGGGACTCCATCTTGGGGCAAAAATTAATGGTGCTTCTTTGCCTTATTACCTGCAACTGGTGAAGACAATCAAAGAGGAATTTCCCCAACTGCACCTACACGCCTTCTCCCCCCAGGAAGTGCAATTTATTGCCAGGGAAGATGGTCTTAGCTACGAGTCGGTGATTGCGGCGCTGCGAGATGCCGGTGTTGGCTCAATGCCAGGGACGGCGGCGGAAGTTTTGAACGATGAAGTGCGGCGCGTCCTTTGTCCGGAAAAGCTGGATACCGCAACTTGGCTGGAAATTGTGGGAACAGCACACAAGTTGGGAATGCCAACCACTAGCACCATGCTTTCGGGTCATATTGAGACACCAGAACAGCAGATACAGCATTTAGACAAGTTGCGATCGCTCCAACAAACTGCTGTTACCCAAGGATATCCTGCCCGGATTAGCGAATTTATCCTATTACCTTTCGTTGGACAAGAAGCCCCCAAACCCCTGCGTCGTCGGGTGGGGAGAGATCAACCAATTTTAGAAGACGCCCTGTTGCTGACTGCTGTGGCGCGAATTTTCTTAGGAAATTGGATTCCCAACCATCAACCCAGCTGGGTGAAACTCGGTCTTGCAGGTGCGGTGGAAGCCCTGAAATGGGGCTGCAATGACATCGGCGGCACCTTAATGGAGGAGCATATTACAACAATGGCTGGGGCAGTGGGTGGCACCTGCATGGAAGTGGAAACTTTGCAGTCAGCGATTCGTTCATTAGGGCGTCCTTACCAACAACGGGATACACTCTACAGAGTGCTAAAGAGGGACACGGTTGCTGTTCTCTCCTGAGCGGGCAGTTAATATTTGGCTCGACTCAGATCCGGGCGTCAGCGTTGCACAGCATTGGCATCCGAATCAGTCGGTTGTTGCTCAAGATAGCTCGCCCGAATGCGAAAGCTCCTACGACTCTTGACTTGGTTTATGCCTCAGAAAAATCAACGTTCCCTTCTGACTGTGGCAGCTGCCGTGTTGCTGATTGCTGGCGGCGCAGTAACTTACTGGCTGCTGATGCAGCGGAATCTATTTCAGGCTGATGTCCCGGTGGGTGCCGAAATGGTTCCCCAGGATACCTTGCTCGCCGTGTCAGTCTCGACTGATGAAAAGCAATGGCAGCAACTGCGGCAATATGGCACTCCCGCTAGCCAAGCCGCATTTGGCAAACAACTCGCCGAACTGGAAAAAAATCTCCTCACTGCTAACGGCTACAACTACCAGCAAGATATCAAGCCTTGGGTGGGTAAAGAAGTCACGATCGCTTTTTTGTCACAGCAGTTACCCCAGAATCCCAA
>NZ_JACJOQ010000402.1:0-3419 GCF_014695635.1 Coleofasciculus sp. FACHB-712
ATTACAGCCATATCCGCAGATTCCGGTGCCCCACTGCCCCGCCAGTCGATGCGTCCGCCGCTAGCAATCACGAGAGGAGCTTTGCCTTCGCGGTATAACTGGGCACCATAGAAGACGCGATCGCCTTCTTCGCTCAAATCTACACTCGGTCGAGGCGGCAAAGCCGATTTCGTGGCACCGCCCAAGATGACAATCGCCTCGGCAGTTGGGAGTTCAGAGGGTGGGAGATTTTGCCATTCTAGCGATCGCAATAACGAGTTCTCCACCCAGCCATTACTCCCCACCAGCAAGGCAATCAATGCCAAAACAATCGGCACCGCCGCCCAACGAGGGCGTTTCCACAGCAATACCAGTGCCACAATCATTAACACGCAGGCAATTCCCAAGGGATAGATAAATAGCGGTAGCAGTTTTGAGAGAAACAAAAACATAGAACAAGGTAATTAGTAATTGCTATACCATTTCACCTTAAAGCCACTAAAAATCAATGCCTCAGCGTGTCTACGGACAAGACTTGTACGAGCCAAAATCTAAAATCCAGAATCTAAAATCCAAAATCTAAAAGAGGATAACTTCCTGTCCCCCTTTTGCGCCCCTGCTTTTCATCCCCAGCAGAATTATTCTTCCCGGTTATCTTCTGTGTTGTCTTCCCGGCTATCTTCTGTGTTATAGGCTGTATTGTTTTGTTGGTTATTTCCTAGGTTGCTCCGGTCGCGACGACCACTTAAGCCACGATATTGTTTTTTGGGTTTACCATAGCGTTTTCGGTTTGCCGAATTATTCCGATTCCGCCCATTGGAACCTTCTTTCGTCTCCTCTGAGCGTACCTGCCGGGGTTCATCTTTGGCTTTTGACCAGGCAACCACCCATGCCCCTGCAAAACCCCCAACCGCCCCTAGAAAGATGCTCAAGGGCACCCGATACCCCAGCATTACAAAGCAAATCAGAAAAAACAACCAGTACTTCAACCCAGCAGAGAACCCACTTGAGAGTCCCAGGGATCTGAACCCATTGCCTTTGTTCGTCATAAGTGTCTGGCTAATCCAAGAGTGGCTAATCGAAGAGTGGTTGAATCCTTCAATTAGCCACTTTTCGATTAGCTATTTAATTGTGACTCCCAATCCTGAGTCGTGTCTAAAGTTTTCACGTAGGCTTGTTCGGATTGAGTAAAAGGTTCAGCAGTGGCTTGTTGCTTCGCTAATAGGTCAACGGTAGCATCAGAAACATCACCAGTACGGGAGGCGAGACGATCCTGGCAAACTTCCATTGGTGCCGTGCAGTGGAGGATTTGCAAAGGGATTTGGTGAGCAGTGGCTTGAGCGATCGCATCTTCTCTCAACTTCTGCCGATCGTACTTCGCATCCAAAATCACCGACCAACCCTGGCTTGTCAGCATTATCCCCAATTCCAACAACCGGCTGTAAGTCTTCTGAGTCATCTCATCGGAATAAAGGTCGGCTCCTCCTGGTTGTTCCAAGGGAACGCCTCCTAAATGCTTCCGCAGCGCATCCGAACGGATGTGAATTGCCCCCAAGCGCCGCGCCTGGAGCCGCGCTACCGTACTCTTTCCAGAACCCGATAGACCAGACATCAAAAACAGCTTTCCTTGGCGAGAGGAGCCACTAACATTGGCATAAGCCGGAGACGGCGATCGCGTGTATTCCCACGCTAGTTGGTAATATTGGGCAGCAGTGGCGGCGGCTTTTTCCTTATCGGCTGCGGGAACAGCCGGATCGTTCAACAAGAAAGAAGTCACCTTCGCCCGTACATAAGCTTGACGGCTCAAGTACAAAGGCAACACCTGCAACCCCTCCCAATCTCCCATCTGCTCGACATAAGTATTCAAATAGGCATTGCCGAGGTCTGGACGCGATCGCGCATCCATATCCATCACTGCATAGGCAATGTCGAACATGACATCGACAAAGCGAAACGGCTCGTTAAATTCAATGCAATCAAATAGCAGAATCTTGTCTTGCCAGAGACAAATATTTCTCAAATGCAAATCCCCGTGGCATTCCCGAATCCAATTATTTTGAATTCTGCTTTTAAATAACTCCTCTCGCTCAGCAAAGAACGAGTCTGTATACTGCCTGGTTTCCTCGTAATGTTCCTGAGTTTGCGGCCCACCAATATAGTTTTCAGTTTGCCGATAATTTTCATCAATGGCATCCCGAATTTGAGCCACTTCACCAAATTGACGAATATAGTCATCTGTGTGCGCTTTTTCATGGAATTTGGCAACAACCCGTCCCAAATCCTCCATGAGTTTTTCCGTCAGCAAGTCTTGCTCAAACAGATTGCTGAATAAGCCATCTTGGGGAAACTGGCGCATTTTCAGCACATATTCCACCGGCTCGCCCGAGCCATTTAAATGAAATTGGTCGTCTGTCTGAGTAATGGGCAAAATTTCTAAATAAATTTCCGACGCACCGCGCTGATTCAGGCGGATTTCTTCATTACAAAAATGCTGCCTTAGCTCTAAGGTTGAATAGTTTAAAAAGCCAAAATTCATCGGCTTTTTAACTTTATAAACCAAATCACCCGTCAACAACACATAAGAAACGTGTGTTTGAATCAGCTCAATTGGTTGCGTCACCGGATGAGGATAAAAACTCGGCTGCAACATCTGCTGAATTAAAGGGGGAAAAGAAGCTTCTGTCATATTTTTTTGCGTTCTATAGCGCGATCGCGCATGGCTTCACTAATGTGTCTTTACGGTTAAAAAAAAGCCAGGGGCTTAACCCCTGGTTTTCAAGGCAATGAGAAACAAACTGGCAAAAAGCCATCGTCTCATGCTTCAGATTTAGTTTCCGACTCAGTTTCTTGATCTTCAGCTTGGACTTGAGGTTGGAGGACACTTACAGTCACTTGATCTGGCTCACCAAGCGCTGTCACCCCAGGTGGCAAAACGAGTTCGCTGATATGCAATTTATCTCCAATATGCAAATTAGAGACATCAATCTCAATCGAATCAGGGATACTTTCAGGCGCACACCGCACCTGAAGTTCGTTGAGTACGGGGTCTAATACGCCGCCTTCTTGCTTAACACCATAGGCTTCTCCTACATAATGCAGGGGCACTTGCACATCCAGATCGCCATGAGCCGCGACCGCAAAAAAGCTGAGGTGATACAGGGAGGTTCTTTTCCAAGGATGCGTCTGCACTTCTTTGAGCAGTGTTTTACCACTCCAAGAAATCTCAGGAATGTTGAGCTGAATCAAGGTGTTATTAACAGAGGCACCTTTGAGTAAGGTTTCAGCCTTTTTGGCTTCCAAAGTCAACTCAATAGATTCAGTTCCTTTGTGCCCGTATAGGACGGCTGGGACTAATCCACTGCGACGAAGGGCATTCGGCTTGCTCCCTTCAGGGCGCTTTTGACATTCAACTGTATGTTCCATCTTCGTTGTTTGTGAGT
>NZ_JACJOQ010000403.1:0-37949 GCF_014695635.1 Coleofasciculus sp. FACHB-712
CGGAACTGAATAACTTGGGGAATGCTTCTAGTGGGATGACGCTGGCTCTGAAGATACAACAGCAACCTGTGCGGATGGATATCGCTGCTTTTCGCCGAAATTCGACAGGAGCGCTAACAGCGGTGATGTACGTCAATGGGAAAAAGCCCGCGGTGCAGGTAGGAGATGTGGTTCGCAAGCTAGACAGCCGGATTTTGCAGGTGTCTCCTGCTGCCAATCTGCCTCGCGCCCGCTAAAGATCGATAGAAAGCGCTAGCAATCTCTCTTCTGCCATAGAGGGGGATAGAAGGCGATCGCGTTGCCCAACCAGATTTAAATCCCTTTCGGGGACTTAAATCTGGTTGAAAGTTCGCGGTTTTTCTTTCCCCCGATACAGGCGGAATCGAATTTGAGTGAGATATGCTCGCAGATAAACCCACCGGGCAATAGGAATTAAACGATGGATGACAAGCCGGGAATCGTGTCTGAAGAGACAGAAGCAAACTCCTCAACTTCTGACTCAAAAACAGACCATGCGGAATCTTTAACGCAATCCACGGATGTTAAGAAGCCATCGTTCTTCAATTCAGTTACGACTGCTGGGCAAGCAGTGGCGAAAACAGTAGCCGGAGTTGGCATGGCAGTTGGTAACACTGCCTTCCAGACAGGGAAAGCTGTGGCGACAACAACGGCTGGGGTAGCCCAAGCGGCGGGAAAACAAGCGCAAAAATTGCTCGAACAAACCACACAAGGCGCAGGGCGTGCAGTGACTTTTGTGGGCGACAACTCATTTTTGCGGCACGTCACGAGGGCGTTACCCACGAATTGGTTGCTGGGGATTATCAATCAAGTTGATGTGGTAAAAGCTGAAGCTGATGTTAAAAAGCTACAGCAAAAGTATCCCGACGAAAAACCGAATCAGATTGCTCATCGTCTGATGATGGAGAAAGCGGTTTATGGAGGCGGGATGGGACTGGCGACTAGCTTGTTGCCGGGAGCAGCATTGGCGTTGCTGACGGTTGATTTGGCAGCAACGACGCTATTGCAGTCAGAGATGGTTTATCAGATCGCGGCGGCTTATGGATTAGATTTGAAAGATCCCGCGCGTAAGGGTGAAGTGCTGGGAATCTTTGGTTTGTCGTTGGGCGGTTCTCGTGCAATTAAGGCGGGTTTGGGTTTGTTAAAAGCGACGCCAGTAGCAGGTGCGGCAATCGGTGCTAGCGCGAATGCGACGATGATCTATGCATTGGGATATGCGGCTTGTCGCTTTTATGAAGCACAGTTGCATTCTGAGGCATCGACGGAAAAGCTGGTAGAGTCTCAGGCAGCAAGTGAGAAGTATTTAGAAACTGCGATCGCGCAACAAGCGATTATGGATCGGATTCTGGTTCATATCATCGTGGCGAGTCATCCGGGCAAATCTTGGGAAGATATCTTACCGTCGTTACAAGCTGCCAAACTTAGCCCTGCTTCTCTAGAAGCGATCGCCAATAACATCAATCAACAACAGCCTTTAGATACGCTTCTAGATCAACTCAATCGGGACTATGCGTTGCCGCTGTTAGCTCAGTGCCATACAATCTCCCAACTAGATAGCGCAGTGACACCAGCAGAATCCCAAGTCATTGAAAAAATCACCCAAAAATTTGATATTGACGTAGAAGCAATTAAAAAAATTGCCAGTTCGATACAAGGCTGACAGACTTTACTAACGCTTGTGCGCGATCGCTCTCATCGCCCCAGTCTGCTTCAAAAAGCGAAGATTGGGGAACGAATCTCGTGCGTTTTTGTCTGTTGAGTGTTAGTCAGGCTTTTGATCTGGGAATCCTAGGAGGGAGACGATACTAAATTTCTCTCCTGCGATCGCTGCTAGCCATGACGAAACAGTGGAATTTTCGAGAACAAACCAGCGCCGGGGAAGAAGCACGCACTAGCGTTGCAGCTTTGATGAACAACAAGGCGTGCAACCAGGGGTACGACTTCTCTGCTCGGACTGGATTCTGTAGCGCTACGTCAGCATCAATAAGTTTAAGTTTGATTGCCTTATCTCTTGCATCTGAAAAACTCACCCCTCAGCTTCTTTTCCTTTGTAATCAAAGCAGAGAATTACTTCTCTTTCCTGGCAGGATAAACGTTGCAGGAAACGCTTCCTGGTACAAGAGATGAGATTTAGGAACTCCAAGTAACTAAATAGGCAGGTAAAAATAAATTTAAAAAATTAATTATCAACTCAACTTAAGAAGTGTTCGGTTGTTTGAATTTTTTGATGATTAGGTTTGTATACTTACTGATATTTTTTTTGGTTATGACTGAACAAATCTCTCAAATAGCGGCGATGTTTGAACTTGGAGAATCAGAAAGTATTCTTGATAAACTCCCTCCAGAAGCAAAAAAATGGGCGGAAAGCTTGCCTTGGAGCCAGCGCCGTTATGTGCTGTCATTGTGTCATCTAATGTGTGCGGCTACTCCAGAAATGCAAGCCGAATTTCTGGATGATTATACGGCTACTGGCTTAGTTGCCAAAAGACTTCAAGACAAAAATACTCAGCAACGAGTCCAAGACTATTTAACACAATTTCACCTTAAGTTAGACTTAAATGAATCAGTTTTAAGAAGTTATATTAGACAGTTTTATATTCATTCAGCTCAAGATGTAAGTAGGCAACCCGAATTGTACTTAGAATCAGCTCTGCGGCTGGTTCTAAGTTCAGAAGAACGCAACAACGTATTTAACTACATCTTGGGGTTTGAACTGATTAAAATGATGTTTAAAATGAGCTGGTTGCAGCATGAAAGACTCTACCAGCTACAAATTAATCAAGAAGAGTTTTTAAATACTTATATAAAACCAATTCAACATGCTCATCGAATTAATGCAATCGTCGTTCCTAGTCCTAATAATCGGTTTTTTGACAAACGTAATTATTTTGTACAAAAACCTGTAATTACGGAGAAGAAGTTAATACAGCTAGTTATCGCTACTTTTAATACGGATTTAGTTACTCATTTTGGTTTTACAATTATTCGACATCTCAACTCTTTAGTTTTTGACTATGAATATATCTTTGAGGATGAACAAGAAGGTGTATTTAAATAATCCTAATTTGCTTTGGGCTTAAAACTTTATTAGGTTGATCGCGTTAGCCAAGCACAGGGTATGCAGTGCTATAGCCTGGGATGACTGAAACCTCCCTACTCCATAAAGTTGCAAAGGTAGAGGAGGCTTGCAAGTACGTTATTTTTGAGCGCAAAAAAAGACAGGCATTTTGCCTGTCTCATAATGATTCAGTACAACGCCAAACTTAGAAATTCATCTCAGCAGCTTGCACTCTTTCAACTTGCTTCTTCTTCAAGACTAGCAAGACTTGACACAACATGATTGCAGCAATAAATGCCATCAACCACTTGATCCGGGTGGGGCTTTGCAAAACGATTTCGGCGTCCATTTGACCAAATCCACCGACGTTCGGATTGGAGGTCAGCGCTTCGCCAGCTTTAACTTCCTGTCCTTCGGAGACAACTAGCTCTGGACCTGCGGGAATTGTATCAACAACCGCATTGCCTTCTGCTGGTTGAATGGTGACTTCAGAGCCACCTTCTTCAGCTTGGGTAATGGAAGTGATGCGACCCGCTACGGAAGCGCTATAGACGGAATTGTTGCTCTTTTCACCTGTGGGGTAAACCTGACCGCGACCCCGGTTGCCACCCACGTGAATCGCGTATTTACCGAAGAAAACTTTCTTATCGGTCTGTGGATTGGGAGACAGAACGGGGAAGATAATTTCCTGATATTGATCGCCTGGAATGGGACCAACGATGACAATATTTTCTTTGTCTTCGCTGTAGGGTTGGTAGTAGAGTTCCCCAATTTTTTCCTTCATTTCTTCAGGAATTCTATCTTCGGGGGCAATTTTGAAGCCTTCTGGCAACATTAACACAGCACCCACGTTCAAGGGACCTTTGCTACCATCCGCTTGCACTTGCTGCGTGTTGGTGTCGTAAGGAACTTTTACGACGGCTTCAAAGACGGTGTCTGGGAGAACCGATTGAGGGACTTCGATTTGTGTGGGTTTGGCACCGAGGTGACAGTTAGCACACACAATCCGCCCCGTTGCTTCGCGAGGGGTTTCAGGATAGGTTTGCTGTGCCCAGAAGGGATAGGCACTGGCTGATTGGGGAAGGACTAGATCGCTGGCGAGGAATATTGACACGGTGGCGATCGCAACCAGGACGGTTTTGCAAATCGCCTGTTTGCCTATTTTGGATATCGCCGATAAAGAAACTTTTCTCATCTCTCAAGAAGGGATTCTGGGTCGAATTTCAAACAATATCTATCAGTTCTTTGTCCTTAGGTTTCGTTCTTAGTTTTTTGTCCTTTTCATCCTTCGTTTTTGGTCGGTTACAAATAACCGATGACCCATGACGACTAACTGATGACTGATAACTAAGCACCGATGACTAATGACCTTATGTCCACCAAGGATTTTCGCCGGTACGGAAGTCGGTTTCCGTCCAAGGCGTTAATGTAACCTTGTCCTCCGCCACGGTAGCGTGAACCAGTGCCAGAGACAGCGGTGCTGGTCCCCGTACCACCTTGCCGGTGCTGTCATACTGGGAACCGTGGCAGGGACACATAAACTTGTTCTCACCAGAATTCCAAGGAACAACGCAACCCAAGTGGGTGCAGACGGCGTTTAAGCCGTAATTGTCAATGGTTTTCTCCTCGGTCACGACAATGTAGGTGGGGTCGCCTCTGAAGCCTTGAACCAAGGTGCGATCGCCTGGATTATGATTAGCTAAAAAATCACTCACAATGACATCGTTGCCGATGGCATCTTTGGCAGTTAGACCACCACCCGTTCCACCACTCGAAGGGGGGACAAAATACTTAATAACGGGATACAGTGCCCCCAGAGCTGTTCCTGTAATGGTCCCAAAAGTGAGCAAATTCATAAATTGACGACGCCCCATATCGGGAACGTCTGACGAGCTAGAAAGTTGAGCCATGAGTAACGTCTGAGTGTATAGCTATGTGAACAACCCTGGGCCAAGTCCCAGATTTTGTTAAAACTTGCCCAATAAATATATACCAAGCAAGTCGCAAGCCTGTTCGCCACAAACCCTTTTGTAGAAAGGTTTACAGCCTTGCTAAGGGTATTATTACATTCTTTTGCACCGTATCATTAATTTAAGAAGCGCTCCATTTATGACGAAATGTAAAAAAAAGTAATTGCGATAAAACTATGACAGGACAAGACCTTCGCCAACTCCTGATCGACAAATGGGGACGCTCATACGATATCCAGATCAGGCGGACTCAGGGCAAAATTTTCCTCCAGGTAATGTGGAAATACTTAGAACAGGCGTCTTTTCCGCTGTCGGAGGCAGACTACATAGCGCACTTGGAGACTGTCGCCGAGTATCTTCATGCTTGGGGTGGAGCTGACCAAGTACAACATTATATTGAACAAACGCGCGATCGCCCTCGACTCGGTAAAGCAGTCAGCATCCCCCTAGACCTGGGCGAGCGAGCCTCGGAGTGGATGCTCGAACAGTTTTAGGAGCCGTGCGTGCGATTCTCACTCAATAGAACGACAGCTTCCTGTTGGCACTATTGTCGCATTCACTGCATACCTAAACTATCTTTTGATTCGCAATAGCGACACCTGTTGTCAAGTGCTTTGTCAATTATTTTTTAAAAGATTTTGATGTATGAGGGTTTTTGGGTTGGGAAGCTCCTACTTCTCAAATCAACGTTGACGAACTCATTGCAGAATGGGTAAATTTCTGAATGGAAATTTACCGCAGCACCACAATTACCAACGGGAAAGTTGTAAGGCGAACCCTCTTGCAAGCTCGCTTCAGCCAAGATAAGGGAAAGCCAAGGGGTTCAATTCGCCCTCGGCTTTGTAAGGTATTTTCGTCGGAAAATGTTTCTGAAGACAAGATTGAAAATGTTCAGCTCAGCAATTTCACCCTTGAGGTTCGTCGAGTGCAGCTATTCAGGGCGATTCCCAATACAGCAGCACTCCAGAGAGCCGAAGATGAGGCAGTTCAAAAATTAACTCGTCCAGGTTGCATCGTATTTTGCCGATCTCAGCGCCCTACGAGCTTAACTAAGCCAATCCCGCTGTAGTAGAGTCCCAAGACGGCACCCGCGAGGAGGCTTTGGGTGAGGGGGTCGGTGGAAGGCGTCAGGATGGCACCCAAAATTGCTGCTCCCAGGATCACAAACCGCCAGCCAGATAGCATTTGCCCAGAAGAGACAATTCCCAAAAAGCCGAGTAGCAGCTGAACGATCGGAATTTGAAATGCCAATCCGGTGCTAAACATCAGCAACAACACGAATTCAAAATATCGGTCAATTGACCACAGCTGCTCGACGACATCTGCCCCGTAACTGATGAAGAAATTCAGAGCGGCTGGAATTAATGCTACATAGGCAAATGCCAGTCCCCCCACAAACAAGACACCCGACCCTAAAACAACGGGTCCTACTAAGCGGCGTTCGCGGCGAGTGAGTCCTGGGAGAACAAACAGGATGAGCTGGTACAGGATAAAGGGGCTGGCTACAAGCAAGCCACTGTAACCAGCAACCTTAATGGAGACAAAGAAGTATTCTCCGGGTGCCAGCTGGAGGAACTTGACGCCCTGCGCCGGTACTTCCAGCAGCTGGACAATTGGCTTGACAAACAGGAAGCAGCCAATAACACCTAAGGCAACTGCAATCAGCGCATAGAAAATCCGCCGCCGCAACTCCTCCAGATGGTCGAATAGAGACATCTCGATCTCAGCGGGCAGCTCATCAAGGTATTCATCTTCTAGATTGCGGTTCGCTGATTCCGGCTCCAGGCCTGGATTTAGCTGGGATGCGGTATCGACTTCTGAAGGAAGCGTCATCGGTCAAGTTTGATTTGAAGATTTCTTGACTATTGTATCCGGGTCATCCGTACCGTGCGATCGCGCATGGCTCACCGACCCTTAAAAATTGAACAAAGCACACAAATGGAAATCAATGCCACTCTTAAAAGCTGGTAATAGGGAATCGGTCATCGAAAAGGGGTTTTTATCAATTTCCAATTCCCAATTCCCGATTCCCTAAAGAGCGATCTTTAATCGCGCCTAAGTGCAAATTCCAATTTTTAATTTTTGAATGCCGTTGGCTGACCTTCGGAGTATTTGGCTACCTGCTGAGAGATTTTCGGATTGTACAGGCGTAAGTAATTCCAGTAGTTGCCAAACACATTCTTGACATAACCCTGCGTTTCATCAAAGGGAATGGCTTCGACGAATTCATCTGGATCGCTGACTTTTTTGCCTTGGAGCCACTTTGACAGATTACCAGAACCGGCATTGTAACTTGCGATCGCTAACATGGAGTTATTTTTGTAGCGATCGTGAATTTCATCCAGATACCAGGTGCCTAATTTAACGTTGTCGTTAGGATTTTCCAGGCTATATTTCTTGAGGCCAATGTTTTCGGCAACCCATTTACTGGTTTCCGGCATCACCTGCATTAAGCCAACCGCACCGGCAGTGGAACGGATTTTTGGCTCAAAGCGGGATTCCTGTCGGATGACAGAGATCACGAGCAAGGGATTGAGTTGACGTTGTTGAGACCAGTTTTCAATTGCTTCGACATAGAGAGTCGGATACAAAGCCTGCCAGTAAGCAATTTGTTGTGTTAGAGCTTTGTACTGTGCTTGCTCCTCCGGGTTCTCACGGTCTTCTAAGCTGGAGATTTTAGCAATTCCTTGCAAGTGGTCTCCCATATTGAGCCGAAGCAAACCATCGGTAAATTGTTCTGCCACCGTTGGGTTGACCCGGTTTTCAAACTCCGCTTGCCAGAGCCTCCAGGCATCTTTGCCTTGACCCATTTGGTAAAGTTCTTGTAAAGCAGCAGAACCCACGGGCAATGACGGTCGCTTGGCAGGCCATTCTACTTTCGGATCTCGCTGACGCACGCTGTTAAAGTCTCCCACATCCCAGCCCAGCATGACGGCAGACCGCCAAGCATAGTAAGACTGGGGATACTTCGCCACGACGTTCTCAAAAGCTGCTTTCGCCTCCTGCTTGCGTCCCAGCTTGTTTGACCATTTACCCACCCAAAAAGCCGCCCGACGAGCTAATTCGCTATCAGGATTCTGAGTGGCGATCGGCTTGGCGATTTGCAGCGCCTCTTGGTAATTTCCACCACGCGCCTTCGATTGAGCCAATTTCCACCGATATTCTGCCGCGGCATCGGTATTGCCATATTTGGTGAGTAATGATTGACGCGCAGCAGCTGCGGATTCGGAACTTTTGAGACTATCGAGAATTTTCGCTTCTAATAGGATGGCTTCGCCAGCTCGGTCGGGGAATTGACTGATAACTTGGTCGAGATAAGGAACCGCCTCGATAGCGGGACCGATTTTGGCGATCTGGATGAGCGCGGTTGCACTTTCGTCAGCATTTGGGAAGTCTTGCACCACCTCTTTATAAGCGCGGAGGGCTTTTACTTTCTTTTCAGCGAGATCGAGTCCCCTAGCGACCCGGTAGGCGTTGTGGGGGGTGCGGGGGGCTTTGGCATAAGCAGTACTGGCTTGACCGTATTTCCTGTTTCCCCAGTAGCCTAAAGCGATCGCTTCCCATACTTCTGGCTTGAGTTGCTCTGCTGGCAAACCTATCAACTTATCTAGCACTGAAGTAATTCCTGGAGTGTCAAAGGCATACTTTGCCAGCGACACCATCAATTTTGCTTGGTTAGGATTGTCTTTGAGTAAGGCGTGGGCGATTTCCAGGCTGCGGGGATGACTGGGAAATTTCTCAACGGCTTCTTCCCAATATTTCGGTTCCGTCTTCCCCAGCACATATAAAGCTTCGACTGACACGGGATCTTGAGAATGGTGTTTTAACAAACCTTCCCAAGCTGCCTTGGCTTTTCGGGTGTTGCCGGTGAGTTCGTAAGCTTGCGCTCTCCGAAGAGCAATGTGTCCGTCTAGGACGCGATATTCAAACTCTAATCCTTTTAACCATTCCAGTGCTTTTTCTCCCTGTTTGGAGGCAATCAGATCGCTTGCCAGGAGATAACGGGCGCGGCTGCGGTCGAGGGATCTTGGCCCTGTAGCGATCGCTTCTAGTTGTGATGCCCGCTTTTGTGGGGGTAGCGAGATTAAAGACACAATCGCAGAGTTGTCGATCTGATTTCCCGACATCAAGAAACTGCCGTACCCATGCATCGGCACCCAGCCAACTACTTTTTCCAGCCAGACGCCATACTTAGTTGGCAAAAAGGTGGCTCCCAAAAGGATTGCGCTTAGTCCCACACCCGCAGCGATCGCGACTTTGTTTCTCCGTCTAGATTGATAGGGGCGAGAAAAACTAAACTGTGACTTTCTCCGAGCAAAAATCGAGCGTGACTTCCTCATGTAACCTCCTGGCGGCGGACATTGCTCCCTCCATCTGGCATTTCAGTAACGTCGATTTCGTTATTTGCTTTTTCCAGATGGAAGACCAAACTGGTCGTATTATTGACAAGCCATCCTTCTAATAACTGGCGGCTCGTTGACTCTTTATCGCTAATAGGTAAAAATCCTTTAGAGAAAAAAGAATGGAAGGAAAGCGTGACTGACACGCCGCGTTTGCACTTGAGGGAGATCCCCTGACATTTGGATGATTTAAGGAAGCGATGGAATTGACCAGCATTCTAAATTTGAGCGATGAGAAGCTCGCGAGTATTTTGCAGCCCCTGATTTGAGAGCCTAATTTTAAAGTTGGTAGCCGTGCCATCATGCGCGTGGGTTCCGGTAGCCTGATTCGCGGTCATCATGCTTATGGAACTAAACAATAAACGTTGAAGTTAGACAGCTCTTACAAAGCAGTCGCTGCTGGTGCCCGATTAATGAATGAAGCACAAGCGCAAAACTCTTTGAATTCGCTGGTTATTGGGTGATACAAGCTCCCGCGCTGACTGCTTCACTCAGCAGCCATTGACATGGAACTCTATCTAAACCAGGATAATCGATTTAAGCGAACAGCCGAAGATTAGTGATCCCCGTCAGTGGGCGTGAGGAAATTTTAGGCAGCAAGCGATCGCTTCTATGAGAACAACGGTGTTCAAAATTGATTAACACAAATTCATGAAAAATTTATATTATCCCCTCACATCTGGGAGAAAATCCCCCAACAGAGAGTAGACACGCGGATGTTTCAGCAATCACTGGATAGCCGCAGATATTACCTGCTAGAAGCTGCCCAGAAATGCTTAAAAATTCTTCAAGTTTTCAGGATATATGAAACTTCTTGCAAAAATGACAAAGCCAGACGAGAGCAGGCTAAATAAAATTGTGCTGTTACACCATTTAAAAGATTTTTGCAAGAAGTCTTTGATTAATTTTTGAGTGCAGTTGGCTGACCATCCGAATATTTGGCGACCAACTGGGCAACCTGTGGATTGTACAATCTAAGGTAATTCCAGTAGTTCCCAAACACCTGTCTGACGTAGCCTTTAGTTTCCTCAAAGGGAATTTCTTCGACAAATTCATCAGGATCGATAGATGGCCCTTTCTCTTTTAGCCATTTCGATACATTACCGGGACCCGCATTGTAACTGGCAACCGCTAACAAGGAATTATTGTTGTATTCCTTGTGGGTAAAATCTAAAAACCAGGTACCCAGCTTCACGTTATCGTTGGGATTTTCGGTGTTAAATTGCTTGACGCCAATTTTATCCGCCACCCATTTGCCGGTTCCGGGCATGACCTGCATTAAGCCAACTGCACCCGCAACCGAACGAATTTTTGGCTCAAATCGGGACTCTTGCCGAATCAGGGCGGTGACAAGCAGGGGATTGAGCTGGCGCTGTTGCGACCAGTTTTCGATAATTTCCAAGAACGGGAACGGATACAAGGTGTGCCAGTAAACTGGTTGTTTGCGGATTGCTTTGTATTCCGCTTGCTCTTCGGGTGTTTCTCGGTCTTCTAGAGTCGAGACCAGGTTCATTCCTTTCAGGTGGTTGCCCAATCCCACCTGCATGATGCCGTTAGTAAATTGTTCGGCAACGGTTGGCTGCATCCGGTTCTGAAATTCTGCCTGCCAGAGCGTCCAAGCATCCCATTTTTGACCGAGCTGGTACAATTCCTTCAACGTTTCAGACCCGGCAGGTAGGATGGGATGCTCGTCAGGTCGCACCACCTGCGGGGACAATTGACGGACGGTGGTAAAGTCTCCAACGTCCCAGCCCAACAAGACGGCAGATCGCCATGCATAGTAAGACTGGGGGTATTTTGCCAGGACGTGTTCGTAAGCGGCTTTTGCATCCTGCTGACGCCCTAGTTTGGCGGCCCATTTACCCACCCAAAAGCCAGCTCTGGGAGCCAAAATATGATCGGGGTTTTGGTTGGCGATTGGCTGCGCCCATTGCCAAGCCCCTAAGAAATCCCCTAGCGTCGCCTTGGCTTGGGCGACTTTCCAGCGGTATTCTGCGGCGACATCGGAACTGCCATATTTAGTCAGGAGCAATTGACGAGCTTCCGCAGCTGATTTGTCGCTGTTGAGACGATCGAGGATTTCGGCTTTGGCGAGGAGTGCCTCACCGGCTTCGTCGGGAAATTTGCGGATGACGAGGTCGAGATAGGCGATCGCTTCCGGTGGCTGGGATGATAAAGAAGCCAGCCGCCTCAAAGCGAGTCCGGTTTCTTTGGCATCGGGAAATTGCTGAATCATCTGTTGATAAGCAATTTTCGCTTCGGTTCGTTTCTCCCCCAGATGGAGTCCGCGCCCAATGCGGTAGGCGTGGAGGGAGGTGCGGGGGGCTTTGGCGTAGGCTTGTCCGGCTTTGCGGTACTGACCGTTTTCCCAATAGCTATAAGCGATCGCTTGCCAATCTTCTGGCTTGAGTAGCCCTGTACCTTGCTGTTTGAGCGCCGCTTCATGAGAAGTCACCAGCCGATCCAGAATCGGGAGAATGCCAGGGTCGCCTGGAGCATTTTTGGCTAAATGTAAGAGTAATCTGGGTTGATTGGGATTCTTACTCAGGGAAGAACGCACAATTTCCAGGGTGCGCGGATGGCTTTTGAACTGAGCGATCGCTTGTTCTCGATACTTAGGATTCGTTTGCCCCAACACAAACAACGCTTCTGCGGCGACCGGATTATCGGGATAACTTTCGAGTAAATTCTGCCAAGCTGCGGTAGCTTTTGCTTTGTCCCCGGCAAGTTGGTAAGCTTGGGCGCGTTTCAGGGCGATGTAAGGGGCAAGAACCGGATAGTCTGCCTCCAATCCTTCCAAAGACGCGATCGCTTTTTTAGGCTGCTGTTGTTGGAGCGAATCGTTCGCCAACAGATAGCGGGCGCGATTGCGTTCTGGGGATGGGGTGCCATTGGCGATCGCTTCGAGTTGTGCTACCCGCTGTGCCGCCGGTAGCGACGCCAATGGCAAAACAGAATTCTTGGATTGGCTCCCCGGATTCAAAAGGGTTTTATCGGGGGACTGACCGTTCGGGGTTAATTTCTCCAGCCAACTGGTTAATTGCGGGACTGACAGCGTTGCTCCAGCGACTAGCGCTAGTAGTCCGGCTCCAACACTTAGCAAAATTTTATTTTTCTGTGCAAGCTTTAGCATCGATCCTTATCCTTACCAACCCAAAAAGGGCAACAACCTTGTATTCCGTTAGTACCGTCTACAGAGAATCCAACGCAGCTCCATCGGAGGGGTTTCTTGGATGGGAAACACGTCACGTCCGCTCGTCCAGGATACAAACCAATTAGTCGGGGGCCATGCCTCTTGCGGAAGGTGAGCGCGCTCATAATCAAGCACAGACTCATCTGACAGCATTTCCAGAGGTAAGTCCTCCATCGCTCGCTTCAGCTCCGATCGCGTCATGATATACGATGCCGCTACCTGTGACATTTCCCGCACCCGATCGTTTGGCTCATATCCATCCACAGCTAAGAAGAGGTTGAACAGCAACAGACCGCTACCTTGGATAACATCGCACATTTTCGCCAAGAGTAAGCGGACTTGATCGTTATCCCGGAAGTGAGACACCACTTCCGCCACAATTGCGAATTTGTAATAAGCGGGTCGCATTCTCACCAGGGGGTCGAGGATATCACCCTGGATGACTCGAATCGGTAAATTTTCCGCCACTGCCGCATTTAACACTTGTTCCGCCAAACCAGGAGTCAATTCTAAAGCATCAACCGGATGGCCTTTTCGCGCCAAGGGAAGGCTATTGCGACCTGTTCCTGCTCCCACATCAAGAATTGGGTTTTGAGCCGGATCTCTAAATTGGGCAGCCGTTGCCATGACTTTCGCGTCTGGGTGACTACCAAATAGGGGCGGCTCTCGGTTCTGAATCCACTGCTGGTACTCCTGGGCAACCGATAAAATCCTGGTTGAGACGTTACAGGTGAGGCTATTTAAGGAAGTAGGATCGGGTTGGTACTGAATGACTAATCGAGCATGAGGAGAAGCCAGAAAACCTTCTTGAATATTAGATGCAATCAAATCGCGCAATTTTTGCAGTTCTTCAGGAGAGAGTTGGCGACCAATCGCCTCAAACAGCCGCACTAGCCGATTGAGTGCATAATCTAGCATTGATGGCACGCAGGGCATCGTCAGTTCACCGCGGGCAGAGGAATGATGATTAAACTGTCTCTGGAGATCTTGCTGTAGCACGCTCGGATCGGGGCGGGCTACCGACTGGTTGCTAGGAACTGGCGCATTGGATGGCGACGAAAGAGGTTGGGGTTCTCCCCTAGCTTTTGAAACCATCAATCCGCTCCTAAGTCCAATCGGAAAAAGTGTATTCCTATAAAGTGTATCTACAGGGGACAAGTTACGCGGGTGGGCAGACGAGTCTTGTTGATGATTTTTGAGCAATACTGTTACAGGTAGTGCTTTAAGGTAAGAGCCGGGGATGGATATTCGAGCGATTGATACGCCGCGTTTGGACTGGGCTGGGGACGCTCTCGCCCTTGGTTTTTTTGAGGATGCGGTAGAGGTGACAGACGATTTAGCGGTGCTGGATGAGAAGTTTGCCGGTACGCTGAACGAACTGATTGCAGAAACAGAATTTAAGGGAAAAGAAGGGAGTAGTGCCGTCACCCGCGTGGGTGCAGGTAGCCCGGTTCGGAAAATTATTCTGGTAGGACTGGGGAAAGCAGAGGCTTTTCAACCGGATACTCTGCGGCGAATTGGTGCGGCGATCGCGCGGTTAGCGAAGAAGGAAAAGAGTAAAATCCTGGGGATTAGCCTGCCGATGTGGAATCAGGCACCCGATGCAACGGCTGGCGCGATCGCTGAAGGGATACTGCTAGCTCTTCATAAGGATAATCGCTTTAAGTCAGAACCGGAGGATAAGGAGCCGCAGCTAGAGCGGGTGGATTTACTCGGATTGGCAGGTCAGGAAGAAGCCATTAATCGCGCTCAATTCCTATCTTCGGGGGTGATTCTGGCGCGGGAACTGGTTGCTGCACCGCCGAATGAATGCACTCCCATAACGATGGCTCAAACCGCACAAGCGATCGCGTCTAACCACAACCTCCAGTTGGAAATTCTGGAACAAGAAGAGTGCGAAAAATTGGGCATGGGGGCGTTCCTCGGTGTTGCCAAAGCTTCCGATATGCCGCCGAAGTTTATTCACCTCACTTACAAGCCAGAAGGAACACCCCGCCGGAAAGTGGCTATCATCGGCAAGGGTCTCACCTTCGATTCGGGTGGTCTGAACATTAAGGGCGCGGGTAGCGGCATCGAAACCATGAAAATGGACATGGGAGGTGCTGCGGCTACCCTCGGCGCGGCGAAGGCGATTGGTCAACTCAAACCAGATGTTGAAGTTCACTTTATCTCAGCCGTCACTGAGAATATGATCAGCGGTCACGCCATGCACCCAGGCGACATCCTCAAGGCATCCAACGGCAAGACGATTGAAGTGAACAACACGGATGCGGAAGGTCGATTGACCTTAGCAGATGCGTTGGTGTTTGCGGAAAAGCTCGGCGTTGATGCCATTGTCGATTTAGCTACGCTGACAGGTGCTTGCGTCATTGCCTTAGGCGATGATATCGCTGGGTTGTTTACCCCCGATGACACTGTTGCTCAAGAGTTGCTGCAAGCATCAGAAAAGGCAGGTGAAAAGCTGTGGCGGATGCCGATGGAAGAGAAATACTTTGAAGGCATCAAGTCTCCCATTGCCGATCTGAAAAATACCGGCCCTCGTCCGGGTGGTTCGATTACGGCTGCCTTATTCCTAAAGCAGTTCGTCCAAGAGACACCTTGGGCACACCTCGACATTGCCGGTCCTGTCTGGGCGGATAAAGAGAACGGTGTCAACAATTCCGGTGCTACGGGTTACGGTGTCCGCACTCTCGTTAACTGGGTCCTGAGCCACTGATATCTCCGAGACATCCCGATTATCCAGGGATTGGTAATCGGGAATGGTGAGTTGTCGTAGGGACACAGGCAATGCCGTGTCCCTACGACAACTCAATCACTCATTCGTTCCCGTCTTTTGTTTTTTGCTTTTCACCCTCAACAGCTTGTTGAACAGCAGGGCTATCGAGAATCTCTTTTGCCATATTCATAAATTTCAGACTGTCTGGATGAACGGTGCGCTTGAGCTGCGGCACTGGTTCTGGCTGTGACTGAGATTGTTCCGGTGTAAATTTGCGGTTTTCTGAATTCATCAAATACTTGCGCGACCTACACCCCAGTTTGTTCGGGATTGAGAACTGAGCCAAGCAAGAGAATGCTCAATACTCAGCACATTTTGAGGGGAGAAGCCGCACCCTCCAACTCAAAGACATTAAAGATTTACTTTTCCAAATATTTTAACGGAACGAGCCTAATTAGGTCGTGTCTCCCGCCAGGGTGAAGTAGACAGCTTGCCGTTTAACACGTCCAGGGATTCGCTAATTTCTGCTGTACCCTTGGAGTCGATCACTGCTGAACCCAGACTCACTGCCAGAGGATGCCTGCGGGCTACCCCCAACACCACGAGAATTTAGGCAATTTATCTGCTCGCTCGCCACTGTGAAGTATACGGGTATACCCAAAGGCTCGATTGCCGAATCCCATTTATGTCTTATTACAGATGATATTACGTGCGCATCTCTTTAAGATATGGACTGACGATAAAAGTCGTTTTTGGCGATCCTTTTAATCTAACTTTATCTAAACTTCACAAGAACCCCTACAAAACCCGGAAATTTAAAGCTTGAGTAAAGATACTTAACCCATGTATAGATGAGTTCGTAAGTATTGGGTAAAATCTTATGAAGCTTTAATAAATTTTTCTGTAAAAATCCCGATCCAATGGTGTAGATTTAACCAAGATAACTGAGGTTGACTGCAACGAGAGAGCGATCGCTCGACCCAGCAACCGCTTCGCTGTCAGTCTACTTAAGTATTATCGCGGGGAAGATTTAGTAGGCCTCCTACAAAGCTTGACGTACCCCACGCCATTCGGGGGACAGTGCAAGAGCAGTAGGTACTACTAATCTGCATCGTTTTGAAGTTGGTGTTCTCACCCAAGCTCTACTAACACAACATCGGCATCTATCTACTCAAAAAACCGGTCAAAACTTATGGTTGACGTTACAGTAGCCATTCCCACCTTTAATAGTGAAAAGCGTTTACCCGAAGTTCTCGATCGACTCAGAGAGCAGATCAACACCGAACACTTTTCGTGGGAAATTATTGTTGTTGATAACAACAGCACCGACAAAACCGCAAAAATTGTTCAAGAATATCAAGCCAACTGGTCAGAAGTTGCTCCGCTACACTACACGTTGGAAGTTGAGCAAGGAGCTGCATTTGCTCGCCAACGGGCTGTTGAAGAAGCCAGAGGCACTTTAATTGGCTTTTTAGATGATGACAATCTGCCTGACTCTAACTGGGTTGCTGCTGCTTATGCCTTCGGTCAAGCGCATCCAGAAGCGGGTGCCTACGGTAGCCAAATCCAAGGAAATTTTGAAATCGAGCCACCTGAAAATTTTAAAAAAATCGCTTGTTTCTTGGCATTAGTGGATCGAGGTGCGGAAGCCAGCCTTTACGAACCACGCAAGAAGATCCTGCCTCCAGGGGCAGGATTAGTGGTTCGCAAGCAAGCTTGGCTTGCGAACGTGCCTAAGCGCCTCGTCCTCAATCACAAGGGGAGAGAAGCTAAGTTAGCCAGCGAAGATTTGGAAGCCACATTGCATATTCAGCGCGCGGGTTGGGAAATCTGGTACAATCCCGAAATGCGTGTTTACCATCAAATTCCCCGCTGGCGATTGGAAAAAGATTACCTAATTTCTCTCATCCGTTGCGTGGGTTTAAGTCGGTATCACATACGGATGCTCGGTCTGAAGAACTGGCAAAGACCTGTAGCTTTTCCAGCTTACCTGCTCAACGATCTCCGCAGACTAATGCTCCATCTGATTAAATATCGAGGAGATCAAAGAGATTTGATTGCGGCTTGCGAGCGGGAACTACTGTTATCTAGCTTGATTAGTCCCTTTTTCCTTTTCAAAAATAAATACTTAGAACTTGGACAAGCTAAAATATTTGGCTTGAGAGAAGACATTAATTCTTTACCGGGACTGGTAGATCGCAAAGTATCTACTGCCCCATAAGAAAGGTTGGTTAAATTTAAAATTGGACTGGAGACAACAATTAGCCGTGGGGTTGACGCTAGCTCAATCCACGGCTACTCTGAAGGCAACTTCTGAACCCCAATCAGGGCTGGGCTTGTAGATATGTCTAAGGTAGACTTTACTGTAGCAATTCGCACTTACAACGGGGAAAAGCTTCTACCAGCCGTTTTGGAGCGATTGCGATCGCAGGTAGGCACCGAGCAGATTTCTTGGGAAGTGGTTGTCGTCGATAACAATAGCACTGACAACACCGCCAAAATCATTCAAGAATATCAATCTAACTGGCCTCAAGCATATCCGCTCATGTATTACTTTGAGCCACAGCAAGGCGCAGTGTTTGCAAGACTACGCGCCATTAAGGAAGCAAGAGGTACTTTTATTGGTTTTTTGGATGATGATAATTTTCCGAACCCAAATTGGGTAGCAGCAGCCTACTCCTTCGGGAAATCTCATCCAAAAGCAGGTGCTTTTGGAGGTCAGATAAAAGGCGAATTTGAAGTTTATCCGCCAGAAAACTTTGAAAGAATTCAATCTTTTTTGGCACTGAAAGAAAGAGGTTCAAAACCTAATCTATACGACCCGGAGAATTTAAGCCTTCCTCCAGGAGCCGGATTAGTTGTCCAAAAGCAAGTGTGGCTAGACAACGTTCCCGCTCAACTTGTTCTTCAGGGACCAGTTGGGTCATCCTTGGCAGCCAAAGGAGAAGATTTTGAAGCGCTACTCTACATCGGACGCGCTGGTTGGGAAATTTGGTACAACCCCGAAATGTGTATTTATCATCAAATTCCCAAGTGGCGGTTAGAGAAAGATTACTTAATAACCCTGATTCGAGGGGTAGGCTTAAGTATTTGTCAGCTACGCATGATTAATGCTAATAATTGGCAAAAGCCAATTATTATTACCAGAATCCTTTTAGGAAACCTGCGTAGAGCCATTCTTCAACTAATTAAATATAGAGGTAAGTTGAAAACTGACCTGGTTGCTGCTTGCGAAATGGAATTTTTCTTGAGCAGTTTAGTGAGTCCATTTTATTTTTTGAAAAAAAGTATGCAAATAAAATTTCTAACGGGGAAAAATTAGTAGAAATACAAGAATTACAACTAAGTAGTTCGAGGAATTTTGTTAATTGATTTTATTAAGCTCATAACCGTTGACTTTTAATAAGGTTCAATTAATCAAACGAACGTCTATTGAACTAAACTTGACATAGACGTGCTAAGTTTCGCCTGGTTGAACTAGTTTTTTTAAGGGTAGCTGCATCAACCATGTCAATTTTCAAGAAAAAAATCAAGGTTTTGCTCTATGGAAATGTACATGGAGCTTATCGTTGCGAAAATTTGATCAAGTTTTTGTTGGATTCTGGATACTATGTTTCCTTCGTCTATCCAGACTTTTACCTCCAAGGAAGAGGAAGACAAACCTTTTTTGCTCAGTTTATCCGCAAAGTTTTCTCTAAATTTTATCTCATAGAGCTTTTTGTAAAAGCAGCTTTGACAGACGTAATCTACGTATTGCCAATGAGCGCTAATTTTATTCAAAGTGCTTTGTGGGTGTCAAAAATATTTAAAAATAAAGTCGTCATAGAACCATATATATCGATGTATGACACTTATGTAAGAAATAAAGATGACATCCAAGAAGGAAGTAAAGCAGCCAAAGAAATATTGAAAAAAGATATCCTAGCGTTTACAAAAACAGATTATATCATTCACCTGTCCGCTTATGAACTTGCTTACTGGGCAAAAGTTTTAGACGTTGAACTCGATCAAAATAAAGTTTTTATTGCTCCTTTATTTACCGAATCTAGACTAAGCCTTAAAAGACAATTTATGGGGGATGGTATCCTAAATATCTGCTGGTGGGGAACAATTCTTCCTCTACACGGAGTAGATAATATATTACAAGCCATGAAAATTTTAAAGGAAAAAGAGATACCGTTTACTTGCAATTTATTTGGTGCTTATGGATCTGGATATGCAGAACGGTTTCATGCCTACGAAAAGAAAATCAAGCAAGAGGAACTAAGCGATCGCGTTTTTCTTAGAAAAGATTTAAAGTTTTCTGATGGCTCTCTACCTAAATATTTAGTAGAAAATTGCGACCTAGCCTTAGGTGTATTTGGTAATAACGAAAGGGCGCGTAATAGTGCAACCCCCAATAAATTAGTCGAATCCCTTGCAATGGGAATACCAACCTTGAATATGAACTTTCCTGGTTTAAAAGAATTCTTCGACCCAGAAGTAGACTTTTGGACTTGCGAACCGACAGGTGAATCAATCGCTCAAACAATTCTTACGATCGTCAATGGTACAGCCCCTCCTGTGGACTGGGAACAGACTCGCCTGAAAGCATTGAATACTTTTAGCCTAACTCGATATCAGGAGGTTGTGACTAAAGTCTTAGATAAAGTTGAAGATGACTTGCAAAGAGAATAGGTGTCAAATATATTAAGTAGCCAGTACATAAAATTACTTAATATAGATACGGGTGCGAAGCGGAAGATTGATTTATGAAGTTAAGTATTATTATTCCCTGTTTTAATGCAGCAGATACTCTTGCGATTCAACTTGAAGCATTGGCAAACCAAGACTACTTTGACTCATGGGAATTAATTATCTCCGATAACGGCTCCACTGACGATTCACTAGCAATTGTGGAACAATATAAAGAACGGTTACCCAATCTCCGCATCGTTGATTCATCTAAACAGCAAGGGCGTTCCTTTGCACGTAATACGGCTGCAAAAGCGGCGACTGGCGACGCACTGGTGTTCTGCGATGCTGACGACGAAGTGGCTCCTGGATGGGTTGCTGCTATGGGGGAAGCGCTCTCGAAGTATGAATTCGTAGCAGGTCGCCTTGAATATCAAAAGCTTAACGATCCTTGGGTACAAAAAGTTTATACACTTAAGCAGCGAAATGAGCTTCTTGAATACAAATATCCTCCTTATCTGCCCTTTGCAGGTAGCTGCAATCTTGGTGTTAAACGCTCTCTGCATGAATCTATCGGCGGTTTTGATGAAAACATGATCCGACTGCAAGATGTAGACTATTGTTGGCGGCTCCAACTTGCCGGGATAAAACTTCACTTTGTAAAAGACGCAGTCGTTCATTACCGGCTCCGCAGCACTCTGGACGGTATGTACAAGCAGGCACGCCTGTGGGGAGAGTATGATGTTTTTCTATATAAAAAGTATCAACCCTTGGGTATGCCCCAGCTTTCATGGAAGACTAGTGGAAAAGCTTGGTTGCACTTGTTAAAGCGCCTTCCAAAAGAAGTATTCATTAAGGAAACCCGTAGTAAATGGGTAAAAGATTTGGCTTGGCGCATAGGACGTTTACAAGGTTGCGTTAAGTACCGAATTTTAGCCTTCTAAGAATTGCAATTATTGTCTGAGATACAGGACAGAATCTTAAATGTTTTCAAGAATTAGAGTTGGAACATTTCTAACCTTTTGGATACTTTACCTTTTCTCCAGTTTGTCTCTTTTTTTTACCGGAGTACTTGGAGTCAAGCGTTCTGACTTACTATTTCATTCAGATTATCATCGAGTTATTACTCAACTAACCACGTATAAAATTAATTTTTGGCGCACTCATACTCATCCTTTATTTATTCTTGTCTTTAATCCTCTAGGATTTTTACTCAAAAAAATAATTGGTTCTGGGGAAATTGTTGGCATACTATTTAGTACCCTTTTTGGAGCTGTGTGCGTTGTTTTAACCTTAGTTTTTTTCCAGAAACTGGGGTTTAAGCCTTTTCACGCCATTCTCTACTCAGCTATATTAGGATTATCTACCTCTCATATATTTTTCAGCTCGGTTCCCGATACGTTTATTTTTGCTGCCTGTAGTCTGATTATTATTTATTTGCTGGCAGTTGCTTACCCAGGCAGCTTAATCTACATGGTTCCAGCAACTATTTTTGCGCTCGGCATGGTAATAAGTAACGTAGTGCAGGGGATTATTGCCTATTTTTTCAGCATCTATCAGGGTAGGTTTAATAAAAAAGTTTTTACAAAACTGATTATTTTCATCGGGTTAGTTTTGTCTGGTGCTATTGCTTTGAACCTCTTGCAGAAGTTGATATATCCAAGTGTCGATCTATTTTTTATTCCAGGAAGTTATTACTCTAAAGAGGGAGATTATGTAAATTTGCCCGATCAATCTAGCAGTATTTTTTCGAGAATCCTAAAATTGCTAGGGTATATTTTTATATTCAATTTTATTGCCATTAAGCCACATATATGGAGAACTATTGAAGATAACCCACCTTCTTGGGTAAAACTTAATTCTGCACCTGCACCTTGGGTGAACTTCGATCCTCCATCTATTACAGCACTTTACATACCAGGCATTATCGCTTTTTTGCTGTGGACAGTTTTACTCCTTTGGAGTCTTTATGCCTTTATTAAGTTTCGCGCCGATAAAATGCCGATAATGAGGAGTTTAATTTTTTGTATTTTATTTAATTTTTTACTACATAATATTTATGGAAAAGACTATGAGCTGTTCTTGTTTACTCCGAATTGGACTTTTTTAGTATTGAGTTGGATGGCTCTTTCTCTAAAATTCTATAGTCATGCAGAAGGGATTAGCTCAAAAGTATTAAATGCCTTGTTATTACTGTTTGTAATCACCCAACTTTTAAACAATGCACAATTCGTTGACACGTTAGTTTCCTTGTATCAACAATCAAATTTAAGCTTGAACAAAGTATAACGAGTTTCGTAGTCAAGATAGGGCATGTTTAAGTATTGCGAATTTGCCGTAAGCTAGCTTGAACTGATTAAAGGAGTTAATAGGGCTAAAAAAGCGAACTAACAAAAATCTCAAATTCAAATCTAATCAAGGAGTATAGAAGAAGCATATGTATTTTTCGCTTATTTTAGTCAATTTACTGAACTATTGGCGAAGATTAAATCCTTTAACTCGAAACCTCTTGCTCTTTACGTTTGCTAATGTTGTCGTCGTTAATTTTATATTAATAACCCTGTTTTCTACAGAGTGGAAAGACCTAGGATTATCTAGAACTGAAATCTTCTTGCGGTACGGGCGAACCATCAATGATTCATGGGAACCCATGCTAGAAGCGTTCAACTATATTCAATCCGAGCATCAGCAATTATTATACTCTAAGGTTTTTTTTGAAGAACAAACAAAATTTCAGTATCCCCCTAGCTCTCTGCTAGTCTTCTCTTTTCTAAAAATAAATGTAGTTGAGGAATTTCTAGGAAATATTGGATTATCCATATTTAATACTTTAAAATTTATTTCATGGAATTTTATTATTCTAACAATTTTTTTTGTTATTCAAATATTTAATTTAAGTTTAAAAAAATACAAATGGAAAGAAAACGTAGCCATATCCAGATTCGAGCGAATTGCTATCAATTTTTTCCTAGTTTGTTTAAGTTTGAGTTTTTACCCGGTAGTGAAAGCCTATACATTAGGGCAAATTCAGTGTTGGCTTAATGCTTTGTTTGCTATGCTTTTTTGGTGTTGGATGACAGATAGGAAAAAAATTGCAGGCATTTTAGGAGGAATAATGTGCCTGATTAAGCCCCAGTATGCTCTGATTTTGATCTGGGGAATTTTGCGTAAGCAATGGAGCTTTACTCTGGGATTTATCGCCACAAGCTTGCTTGGATTGATAGTTTCAATATCCTTAATCGGCTTTGCAGATCATGTTAACTACTTAACCGTATTATCATTTATTTCCAAGCACGGCGAAACTTTTTTTACAAACCAATCAATTAATGGTGTTTTAAATAGATTGCTATTTAACGATCCTATTCTTAACTTTAATCATAATTCTTTCCCGCCCTATAACCCTTGGGTTTACTTGGGAACAATACTAAGTTCAATCGCTTTAATTTCAGCGGCTCTATTCTTGCCAATGCTAACGAGTGAGAAAGGAAGTATCACGGATTTCTCTATTATTGCATTAACCTCCACAATTGCTTCTCCAATTGCTTGGGAACATCATTATGGGATTCTTTTGCCAATTTATGCTTTTTTACTTCCTTATTTATTAACCAAAAAAGTATTAGGAAAGTTTACGATTTATTTCCTGGCTATAAGTTATTTCTTAACCAGTAATTATTTTGCGATCGCTAAGGATTTAGCGTACAAAAAAATAGCTTTTCTCCCCCTAAACATTTTTCTGTCTTATTTACTGGCTGGCGGTTTAATGGTTTTAGTATGTCTATACATTTTAAGGGGTACGAAATATGAGATAAATGAGGGTAACGATAACCCTCAAAATAACGTAGCTATTGAGTAGTAACAATTAGTGGCGATTTGCTGCAAATAACCTTTGAAATTATCAGAGCTTACTTAAAATCCTGGTTATCAACGATTGTGCAACTTCCCTGGGTATTTTTTTTGAATGCTCTTACGAAATTAGGGAGCTACGTGAGAAATTGCCTTCTTTGCCAAATCTTTATATAAAAGAATGCATATTTATGGAGTCTTGATAGTTTATTAACGGTTTTTCAACTAAAATCATTACGGAATAAGCGATTAAATTTTATCTTATTTAATCTCGGCTTAAACTGATACATCTAGATAAAAAAGCTACTTTCGGTGAGAATTACGAGGTTATTGCATGAAAGCAGCACTGCTTACTGGAGGACTTGGTACTTAGGAGAGTAGAGTAAAGTGGGTATTGAGTTCTAAAGTCGGAAATCATTGACTACATACAGATGCATCCACAGCTTGGGAATAAAAGTCATTTAAACCGTGGTGTTGTTGACTGTAGTATTTACTACAAGCTGGGGTACTTTAAAACGAAGTTTTGCAGTGAATCTGCCTAAAAAAAATTATTTCTATTAGAAAAAAGGTTTAAAAGCAAATGAAAATTCCCGGATTTCCCAGTAATAAACAAAATTCAACTCAGCTAGCTGATAATTCTATAAAATTTCCTTATATTAAAGCTTTAAGACCACGCCAGTGGACAAAAAATCTGATTGTTTTTGCAGCGCCCTTGTTTGCTTTCAGTATTAATCTGGAATCTTTGCTAGGCTCTTTACTGGCGTTTGCTTTGTTCTGTTTGACTTCGAGTAGTTTCTATCTACTCAATGACATTGCAGATGTAGAAGCTGACCGTCTACATCCAGTCAAGAGTAAGCGACCCATTGCCGCAGGCTTAGTTAGCGTGCCAGTGGCAATGGTAATGGCAGTCTGTTTGCTGGGTACTGGTTTAATTGTCGGCTGGTTGCGATCGCCCTACTTGGGAGCAACCATCACCGCATACGCACTGCTGCAAATTGCCTATAACCTGCGGCTGAAGCGGACTGTGATTTTGGATATTATTGCGATCGCAATGGGTTTTGTCTTGCGAGCCTATGCAGGTGCTGCTGCAACAAACATTGTTTTATCCCCCTGGTTTCTCCTGTGTACTGCTATGCTGGCTTTGTTTCTGGGTGTGGAAAAGCGCAAAGCAGAACTGCGGCTATTGTCAATTAGAGGTGGCAAGACCCGGTCTGTATTGAAGCGCTACTCGTTGCCTCTACTCAGCCGCATGGAAAATACAGTGACAACCGGCGCAGTCATGACCTACGCGATCTGGAGTTCCGGACCTCAAGTTCGTGGAGCATCAACACCTTGGATGTTACTTACATTACCCTTTGTTTTATACGGGGTTTTCCGCTATCAGCTACTGAGCGATCCGCAAGAAATCGCTCGGAGAAGCGATATCGATGACGAAGGAGGACAGACTGAGCGTCCGGAGGAAATTTTATTAAAAGACGTGCCGATTCTCCTGACGGTACTCTCTTGGATCGTTACCAGCTTTGTCATTCTATTCCTGAAACGTCAAGGGCTAATCGAGTAATTTTTGAGTTGTTAGTCTCTGAACTTGTTGTGGCTGAACTTGTTGTGGCTGTGAGTGAAATGACCAAATGTTAAACCGAGTGTCTCTGTTCTTTTCCCGCTCTGTTAAACAAAAATCTAAAAAACCGGCTGTCAACCAGGGGCCTTACAGTTTTCCGAGAGAGGCGTACAGCTTGGCAGCCATAGAGCTTGACTGGCTAAAGCTTTGCGGAATTCAAGGGATTATTATCGATTTAGACAACACCATTGTTTCTGAAGACGATCGCTACGTGTCTCCTGGTGCCGAAGCTTGGATCGAACAGGCAAAATTACAAGGATTTCAATTTTTCATTCTCTCGAATGGCAAGCGCCGGTATCGGGTAAAGGCTTGGTCCCATCGTTTAGAGATTCCAGCAATCAACCCAGCCAAGAAACCCTTTCCTTTTGCCTTCCGTAAAGCCATCAAATATATGCGGCTTAA
Source organism: Coleofasciculus sp. FACHB-712 (assembly GCF_014695635.1). Lineage (NCBI taxonomy): Bacteria > Bacillati > Cyanobacteriota > Cyanophyceae > Coleofasciculales > Coleofasciculaceae > Coleofasciculus > Coleofasciculus sp. FACHB-712. The sequence goes on from NZ_JACJOQ010000403.1 coordinate 25,893, forward strand.
ACCAAAACAAGTTGTCGTTATTGGTGATAGCCGTCATACAGATGTGTTAGGGGCATGGCTAAGCGGCTGTGCGAGCATCCAAGTTGCCACGCTTCCTCATCCCTTTCGATGGTGGGAAAAACTCCTGGGAAAACGAGTCCAAACACCGTGGCCTAACGACCGCGAGCTTTGGGATTTTGATTCTTTTTATTAAGCGATGGCTTAAGCAAGCTGAATATCCAAGAAAGTGTCGTTGTTTATGTTAGCTAATCTTCTATTTCCTTTTTTAATCTTGCTGACCGTTGGCTTAAATACTCTCGCACAAACATTGTTAAAATTGGGAGCCGGTCAAAATCCCTTAAATCTTTACTTGCTGGGTGGGATTTTAGTTTATGGTCTCAGTACAGTTTTCTATATTTTAGTTTTGGGGAAGTTTAATTTATCAGTTGCTTATCCAGTGGTGATTGGCTTAACGGTGGTAGCAACGACGATTGCCGGAGCAGTTATTCTCAGGGAGAAGGTTTCTCCGGTTGATTGGGTGGGAGTGGGATTGATGATCAGTGGAATTTGCGCGATCGCTTTTGGCAGATTGTCTTCAATAACATAGTTAGTATTCTATCGGCAACCTTCTAGGCTACTGCTCTAGCCTACAAGCTTGAATCGCAAAATTAGTCGATTTTGCGATTTTTTTGCTGTTTTTATGAGTTAAAAATTTAAAACTACTAGAGGCTCAACTTTTTAAAGTTTTAATAAAGACCCTCTATTTGTTTACTGTATCTTTACAGATATCTCAGTATTTTCCGCTTAGAATATTTAATTAGAGAAAATTGATTTTTTCGACTAAGAATACATTTCTATTATACATGAATCTATCTAAAGGTATAGATTCATTTTCATGAAAAAAGAGGCGATCGCATGAAAGCAGTGATACTAGCTGGAGGGCTTGGAACTCGACTCACGGAAGAAACCACAATCAAACCAAAGCCGATGGTGGAAATTGGTGGACGACCTGTGCTGTGGCATATTATGAAAATTTACGCAGCTTATGGAATCAACGATTTCATTATCTGCTGTGGTTATAAAGGCTACGTAATTAAGGAGTATTTTGCCAACTACTTCTTACATATGTCCGATGTCACGTTTGATATGCGGTTTAACCAAATGAATGTGCATTGTGGCTATGCCGAACCCTGGCGAGTCACGTTGGTAGATACCGGAGATCAAACGATGACCGGAGGACGCTTAAAGCGAGTCAGAGAGCATATTGGGAATCAAACCTTTTGCTTTACTTATGGAGATGGCGTAGCGAATGTCAATATTCAAGAGCTAATAGACTTTCATCGAGAGCAAAAGTGTTTGGCAACCTTGACTGCAACTCAGCCACCGGGACGTTTTGGAGCGATTTCTTTAGAACCCGATCAACATAAAATTACCACTTTTCGGGAGAAGCCTGAAGGGGATGGTGCTTGGATTAATGGGGGTTACTTTGTTCTAGAGCCGGAAGTCATTGATTATATTGAAGATGACACCACAATTTGGGAGCAAGAACCCCTGAAAAAATTATCTCAAGATGGACATCTGGCTGCTTACAGACATCCTGGTTTTTGGCAACCAATGGATACTTTACGAGATAAAAACTACCTAGAAGAACTTTGGAAGAGTGGGAATGCTCCTTGGAAAGTTTGGTAACAAATTTTTAGGATAAACACTCATCCATTTCAGTTGCAGGGGCAAGAATTCTTATGTATGATTTTGCAATTATTGGCGGCGGGATTGTTGGACTTTCTACAGCAATGGCTTTGGGCAAACGCTATCCCTCTGCCCGTATAGTGGTGCTGGAAAAAGAGAGCCAGTGGGCGTATCATCAAACCGGCAATAATAGTGGCGTGATTCACGCTGGCATTTATTACAAACCAGGAAGTTTCAAAGCTAAATTTTGCCGAGAAGGAAGCCGCTCAATGGTAGAATTCTGCCGAGAGCATGGCATTGCACACGAAGTCTGCGGCAAAGTAATTGTGGCAACGGAGGAAAAAGAGCTGCCACGATTAGAAAGCCTCTATCAACGCGGCTTGGAAAATGGGTTAAGGATTAGCAAGATTAGTGCAGAGGAAGTCAAAGAAATTGAACCTCATGTCGCCTGTATCGCGGGTATTCGGGTGTACGCAACCGGGATTGCCGATTACAAGCAGGTGGCTCGGAAATATGCTGAGCTAGTTGAAGCCCAAGGTGGAGAACTTCGCCTCAATACCAAAGTTGAGAAAATTGTTGGAACGGGGGAGAATCAGGTACTTGAGACAAATAACGGCACGTTTGAAACGCGCTTTGTCATCAATTGTGCCGGACTGCATAGCGATCGCGTTGCCAAATTAGGAAACGTCGATCCACAAGCGAAAATCGTCCCTTTCCGGGGAGAATACTACGAACTCACGCCACAAAAACGCTATCTCGTCAAAACCCTGATTTATCCGGTTCCTAACCCAGATTTTCCCTTCCTAGGCGTTCATTTCACCCGGATGATTGATGGAAGCGTCCACGCAGGACCCAATGCTGTTCTCAGCCTCAAGCGTGAAGGCTACAAAAAGACAGACTTTAATCTGCGGGATTTTGCGGAAGTGATGACTTATCCCGGTTTCTGGAAATTGGCAGCAAAACACGCCGACGAAGGCATTCAGGAAATTATTCGTTCCTTCAGTAAAGCCGCCTTTGTGCGTAGCTTGCAAAGGCTGATTCCGGAAGTGCAGTCGGATGACCTAATTCCCACCCACGCTGGGGTTCGCGCTCAAGCTTTGATGAACGATGGCAAGTTAGTAGACGACTTTTTAATTGTTAAAGGCGATCGCTCTGTCCACGTTTGCAATGCGCCTTCCCCCGCGGCTACCTCTTCCCTGGAAATTGGCAAAGCAATCGTAGAGCAAATTCCGGAACCCCAACCCCTACAAACAACTGTTAGCGTTTAGGAATTGAACGAATGAAAGTATTAGTAACAGGAACAGAAGGCTATCTCGGCTCGTTACTCGCGCCCCTTTTGATGAAACGCGGACACGAAGTGATTGGGGTAGACACCGGCTTCTACAAAGTAGGTTGGCTGTATAACGCCACCGATTTAACTGCCAAAACTCTCAACAAAGATTTGCGGCACATCACACCAGAAGACTTAGAGGGGGTCGAGGCAATCGTTCACATGGCAGAACTTTCCAACGATCCCGCCGGACAACTCTCACCCAATATCACCTACGACATTAACCATAAAGGTTCAGTTCGCCTTGCCAATCTAGCGAAGGCAGCGGGGGTGCGGCGCTTCGTTTATATGTCTTCTTGCAGCGTCTACGGCGTCGCCACAAAAGATGATGTGACTGAAGAATCTCCTGTCAATCCCCAAACTGCTTATGCAGAATGTAAAACCTTCGTAGAAAGAGATGTCAAACCACTCGCCGATGACAATTTTTCTCCGACCTTTCTGCGAAATGCCACCGCTTTTGGGGCATCCCCCAGAATGCGTTTTGATATTGTTTTAAACAACTTGGCGGGCTTAGCTTGGACAACGAAAGAAATCAAAATGACCAGCGACGGAACTCCCTGGCGTCCGTTGGTTCACGCCCTTGATATCTGTAAGGCAATTATCTGCACCCTAGAAGCGCCCCGTGACATTGTTCACAACCAAATTTTTAACGTCGGGGACACCGCTCATAACTATCGAGTTAAAGAAATTGCGGAAATTATTGCCTCAGTCTTCCAAGGATGCCAGTTAACCTTTGGAGAAAATGGCTCGGACAACCGCAGCTATCGAGTTTCTTTCGAGAAGATTAACAAAACCCTACCGGGATTTAAGTGTGAATGGGATGCCCGACGGGGTGCCCAGCAGTTATTCGATTTGTTCAAGCAGATTGATCTGACTGAAGACATCTTCTTGTTCAGAGGGTTCACTCGCTTGAAGCAGCTAGAGTACCTAATTCGCACCCAACAAATTGATCGAGATTTTTTCTGGAGTAAGGAGTTATTAAATCATGGCGATCGCTAAGTGTCGTTTTTGCAGCAAATCCCTTGAGCATACCTTTGCCGATCTAGGGATGTCACCCATTGCCAATGACTACCTAACACCAGAACAGCTGCGTCGGGCAGAAAAAAGTTACCCACTTCATGCCTATGTTTGCGAAAGTTGCCTTTTGGTGCAGCTAGAAGAGTTTGAATCTCCCGATCATATCTTTGGGGATGGAGACTACGCTTACTTTTCTTCTTACTCAGACAGTTGGTTGCGTCATGCCAAAGCTTACACGGACTTGATGGTAGAAAGGTTTGGGTTTGACAAAAATCATCAAGTCATTGAAATTGCTAGTAATGACGGCTACCTGTTGCAGTATTTCCATGAAAAGGGAATCCCGGTTTTAGGAATCGAACCAGCGGCAAATGTAGCAAAAGTCGCAGAGGAAAAAGGAATTCCCAGCTTAGTCAAGTTCTTTGGGGTGGAAACAGCTAAGGAACTGGCAGCAGAGGGGAAGCAAGCCAATCTGTTGTTGGGCAACAACGTCCTCGCCCACGTTCCGGATGTGAATGATTTTGTAGCGGGAATGAAGATAGCCTTGAAGCCAGATGGCATCTTGACAATGGAATTTCCCCATTTGTTACAGCTGATGCAGCAAAATCAGTTTGACACAATTTATCATGAGCATTTTTCCTACTTCTCCTTCTTAACCGTCGAAAAAATCTTTGCCGCTCACGGTTTGACCTTATTTGATGTCGAAGAAATCCCGACTCACGGCGGTTCGCTGCGAATTTACGGCAAGCATGACAATGCGGCTGAGCCAGCCATGAGCGATCGCGTCAATCAATTAAAATCCAAGGAAACCCAGGCAGGCTTAGATAAGATAGACACCTATCTGACCTTTGGAGAAAAAGTCAAAGAAACCAAGCGCAAGCTACTGACTTTTTTGATTGAAGCGAAACAACAAGGGAAAGCGATCGCAGGGTATGGTGCCCCAGCCAAAGGCAATACCCTCCTAAATTATTGTGGAGTTCGCACAGACTTTGTTGATTTTACGGTAGATCGCAGCCCTCACAAGCAAGGAACCTTTCTACCCGGCACTCATATCCCCGTCCTCAACCCCGACGAAATCCGCGAAAAACAGCCTGACTACCTGCTAATTTTGCCTTGGAACCTCAAAGAGGAAATTATGCAGCAGATGGCATTTATTCGAGAGTGGGGAGGCAAATTTGTAGTCCCAATTCCAGAAGTGCAAGTTTACCTATGATATTCACCGAAACCAAACTCAAGGGTGCCTTTATTATTGACATAGAGCAACGAGAAGATAATCGAGGATTATTTGCTCGGACTTTTTGTGCCAATGAATTTGCAGATCGTGGATTAAAGCCAAACGTTGCCCAATGCAACCTATCCGTGAACTACAAAAAAGGGACGTTGCGGGGTATGCATTATCAAGCAGCCCCCGCCAGCGAAACAAAATTAGTTCGCTGTACCCGTGGTGCCATATACGATGCAATCGTCGATATGCGTCCAGAATCGCCCACGTATTTGTGTCATGTTGGCATCGAACTAACCGCTGAAAACCGACGTGCCCTGTATATTCCTGAAATGTTTGCCCACGGTTTCCAAACCCTAACCGATGACGCCGAAGTGGTATATCAGATGAGCGAGTTTTATACACCAGGGTATGAGCGCGGGCTGCACTATGACGACCCCATCCTGGGGATTGAATGGCCCTTACCCGTCAGTGAAATTTCCGAAAAAGATTTATCCTGGCCTTTGTTCAGCTCTTATGTTCTTGTCGGGGCATAATTTTTTTCTAACTATTGAGCGAGTTGTTCGATACAGAACTACCCGCTCAATGTTTGGATAATGTAGAGTGAATGGAGCGCTACAACCCTTAAGGAAATAGCAAAGTGAACACAATCTTTTTCGATTCTGATGTTAACGATGAGGTGAGGCGAAAACATCTTTTCAACGGACAGATTTTCGTCTTCTCACCCCGTCCAAGTGCGATCGCGCTGTGCGAATTAGCTCGCGAACTCACCCAAGAAGCGTTTGGTTCTCTAGATCCACGAGAAGCACAATTTAGCCTCCCCGTCGAAAAGTTTGTGGAGATTGTCGCTCCGCTCAAGCCCAGATTTATCCATCACCCCAAGTCAAAGCAGCTGATTCGGGAACTGCTAGAGGATCTTGGCTGCGAAATGAACAAAACCTATTTCGACGTTCCGCGCATGAGGGTTGTGTGTGATGGCACCTACCTCAACGCAGGGGTTGCTTATCCGCTGCACCCGCATCGTGATACCTGGTACGCCGCTCCCCTCTGCCAAATGAACTGGTGGCTTCCCATCTACGACTATGAATCCGAGAGTTCGATGGCATTTCAGCCCCGCTACTGGAGCCAGCCAGTAAAAAATGGCTCTAGCGAGTACAACCACTATGAGTGGAACCGAGAGGGGCGGAAAAACGCCGCCCAGCACATCAAGAAAGATACCCGGAAGCAGCCCCGCCCATTAGAACACGTCGATCTCGATCCGCAGATCCGAGTCGTTACCAAACCAGGCGGAATCATCCTCTTCTCTGGCGCACAGCTGCATTGGACAGTGCCCAACACCTCCGGACGCACGCGCTTTAGCATCGACTTCAGAACCGTACACCTCGACGATGTTATCGCTAAGGGTGGCGCACCGAATCTCGACTCCGCGCCTCAGGGCACTACGCTCAGAGAACTCATGCGGGGTAGCGATCTCGCTCGCATTCCTGATGACATCATTGCGCTCTACGAAAACGAGCCACCACCCAGTGAGGAGGGGCTTGTGTTCCAACCTCCAGCGGAAGTCCTAAACTCTGTTCGTTAGAAGTTAACGAGCATTCAGCGAACACTTCCAGATCCAGATGATGCCCTCTTCGGTTTAGGATCTCCCCCAATCCCTTTTTAAAAGGCAATTGGGGGGATCTCCGAGAGCTGAAATGACCGACTCAGATGTATTGCCATCTGATGCAGCAATTAACAACCCTGTAAAGGTCGCTAAAATCAGTGCTAACTTTACGGGTGCTGAAGCTAGTATTAAGGACGTTCGAGTTGCCCTTGATTTTTTGCAAAAGAGGCTTAAAGTTGTGAACCTCACCGATCTGAAGAGAGTTCTTAACCCTAATGAGATTGGCAACGAGATGTACCAGGCGATCTCAAAGCTATATCCGATTTGCCGCAGTATTACAGGAAATGGCTTTCGAGAAACTCTCAAGATTATTCAAGAACTCATTCCTTTAGAAATTCACGAGGTACCGACGGGAACGGAAGTGTTCGACTGGACGGTTCCGAAGGAGTGGAACATTAAAGATGCCTACATCAAAAATTCTCAAGGTGAGCGAGTCGTAGACTTCCAAAAATCTAACTTGCACGTTGTCAATTACAGCGTGCCGGTTCGGAAAAAAATGCCCTTCCAGGAACTGAAAGAACACCTGTTTACCCTACCAGACACTCCTGAGTGGATTCCTTATCGGACTTCTTATTATAAAGAAACTTGGGGTTTTTGTTTGAGCCACAAGCAATTTTTAGAACTAAAAGATGAAGAGTATGAAGTCTGCATTGATTCATCTTTAGAACCAGGAAGCCTGACTTATGGCGAGTATTACATCAAGGGAGAAAGCCCAGACGAAGTTTTAATCTCCTGCCATGCTTGTCATCCATCTCTCTGCGACGATAATCTATCGGGCATCGCTCTAAGTGCCTATTTAGCAAAACATCTCAGCTCGATTTCTCTGAGATACTCTTACCGATTTCTATTTATTCCGGGAACGATTGGTTCCATTACTTGGCTGTGTTTAAATGAAGCCCAAGCCCAAAAAATTAAACACGGATTGGTACTAACATGTGTGGGAGATCCAGGCAAAGTTACTTATAAGAGAAGCCGCCAAGGTGATGCTCAAATCGATAGAGCCAGCCTTCACGTTTTAAAGCATTCGGGGCAAGAGCATGAGATTATAGATTTCTTCCCCTATGGCTACGATGAGCGGCAGTATTGTTCGCCGGGGTTCAATCTGGCTGTGGGTTGTTTTATGCGATCGCAGCACGGTGAGTTTCCCGAATACCACACATCGGCAGATAATCTAGATTTTGTGCAACCGCAATATCTGGCTGACTCATTCTCTAAATGTTTGTCAATTTTCCACGTTTTGGAAGGCAATGGGACTTACTTAAATCAAAATCCTAAATGCGAGCCGAGACTGGGAAAAAGGGGTCTATATAAAGGAATTGGCGGGCAGAAAGAGGGGGCACTGAATGAAATGGCAATTTTGTGGGTTTTGAATTTAGCCGATGGCAATCATACCTTGCTAGACATAGCAGACAGGTCGGGTTTAGCATTTGATGAGATTAAAAGAGCAGCAGATGCTTTACTAGAACATGATTTATTGAAAGAGTGTTTGAAATCAGCAGCCGTCAGCTGAGATTAATCTAAATCCTTGCATCCAAAATTGAATGTCAGCCTTAAAAGACCAAATTGCAGTTGTAACGGGAGCGAGTAGCGGAATTGGCAAAGCGATCGCTCTCGGTTTGGCAGCACAAGGAGCAACGCTTTGCTTGGTGGGACGTAATTTAGAAGCGCTAGAGGCAGTTGCCGAAACTGCTAAAGCAACTGCATCCAAAGTTCTGCTGTATCAAGTTGACCTGACACTAGACGAAGACATTCAGCAGCTAAAAACTCGTCTTGAGCAAGATGTAGGAGAGGTTGATCTGCTCGTTCATAGTGCTGGCGTTATCACCTTAGGACACATGAAAACTGCCTCTCTGGAAGACTTTGACTGGCAGTACCGTGTCAATGTTCGCGCTCCTTATGCGCTGACACAAGCCTTATTGCCGATGCTAACAGTTCGTCAGGGTCAGATCGCTTTCCTCAACTCGACCGTGGGTTTGAATGCCAGAGGCGGGGTGGGACAATATGCTGCAACCAAGCATGCACTGAAAGCGATCGCTGACAGTCTGCGAGAAGAAGTCAACGCAGATGGCGTGCGCGTTCTCAGTATCTACCCCGGACGCACTGCTAGTCCCATGCAAGCATCGGTTCAAGAGATGGAGGGTCGAGAATACCAGCCAGATCGCTTGCTGCAACCAGAAGATGTAGCCGCCGTGGTACTCAATGCCCTCAGTTTGCCCCGCACCGCCGAAGTAACTGACATCAACATTCGACCTTTGAGAAAAGCTTAAATTTCCTTCAGGTTCATAGAATCAAAGACACATTTGGGTAATAACCAAAGGCTTAATAGGCGTCATAATCCTCAACTTTATGTTTTCACGAGCTGAGATATCATTTGTCTGACCTTATCTTCAGAACTTTTTATAGCATTTATAGGAGTTAAATCAGGTTTTCTATGAAAAATTACTTGATTTTCATTCTTTTAATCTTAGGGGCAGTTGGGCTAAATAGCCTTGCTGATAAATACTTAAAAAAGCGATGGAATTTATGGTTAGGCTATGGATTCCCTGTCTTACTTATGATGCTATTTTTATGGAATATTTCTAATCCACCTGCACAAAATTTATTTGCTGACTTTGACAAAGCTTATTACCCAGCGGGTCGTCTTGTACTAGAAAATCCCCCAAATTTATACCTACCAGATAAAAATTGCTTAGGACAACCTGATTGTCCGGCTGGGACTTTTGTAAATATTCCAATAATTGCCTATTTATTTACTCCTTTTTCATTGTTAAGTAAGCAAAATGCCCACATTTTGCTGATGTTTTTAAGTGGCATTGCGATTCTCTTCACTTACTATTTACTAATCAAGCTAGGCGAACTAACAACCGAAAAACAAAAAATCGCCCTACTCGGACTATTTGCGATCAATGGTCCTCTTTATTACAATTTGCGAGAAGGAAATTCGACTCATTTTGTCTTGTTGTTGCTAATCGCAGCTTTTTTTTGCATCCAGGCTAAACGCGAAATTTGGACGGGTGCGCTCTTAGCGATCGCTGCTTTGATTAAAATTCCCTTGTTCCTTTTTGGTGTTTACTTTGTAATGAGAAGTCGATGGCGAGTAGTGGCGGGGTTTAGTGCAGCGCTACTGGCAATTGTCGGAGCATCAATCCTTTTGTTCGGTTTCGATTTACATCAGACTTGGTTTGAGATGTGCATTCAGCCTTACGCTGGAAAGCCAATCGCCGCCTACAACAGTCAGTCACTTGATAGCTTCTTAGCTCGTTTGCTAACTGACGGTGGTCTTACTAAGTGGCTGCCTCTAGAGGTAGGATTGGGGTTCAAACTGGTGCGGTACGCATTGCTCTCACTGCTGTTTGGTGCGACTATTTGGATTTGCTGGCGCTCAAAAAAACCTGTCACATTAGAAGAAGAAAACTTAGAGCTTTCTGTTGTCCTTTGTTTAGCACTGCTTACAAGTCCTATCTCTTGGACTCACTACTATCTATTGTTACTACTACCTTTATCTCTCTATCTAGGCAACAAATTAGCAGTCCCTAATAAACGGCTTTGGTCTAGCCTAATAATATTAGGCATTTTATTGATATCGTTGCCCGTTACCTATACTCTGGCTTACTTTAAACCTGGAAATGCTCAATTTATCAGCTTTTTAGTATCCAGGGTGTTTATCTCTCATTACTTCTTCGGCGGCATCTTACTACTGGGAGTCTTATTGGCTGCTCAATGGCAGAATTCAAAACGCTTTCAGCAATCTCAAAGTAGTCTTGGTTCTCTGTAACCTGCTTTGTGACCATGCTTTATGGCATTAATTATTAAGGTGTCAGTATGATTGTTTTTGTTATACCGCTCAGAAGTCACCAATCTTCAAATTCTTGGGAGCGCGTTCTTAAGTTATTTGAAAGATGTATCAAGTCAATCTCAATCAAACTTCACCAGATTTTAGGGCGATTATTGTTTGTCACAAAAAGCAGAATATTGAGTTGAATCATCCTCACATTACCTACATTGAAGTAGATTTACCACCGCCAAATCCAGCTTTAAAGAACTGCGGCTATGGAGAAATAGAAAGCTCCTGATTTGGCATATAAGTGTTTAGACAAGTTGCAAAAAGTGATGACAGGTTTCATCTATGCTCAACAGCTAAAACCCTCTCATATAATGCTATTGATGCCGATGACTGTGTAAGTAAGTATTTGGCAGAATTTGTTAATAAGCATCCTCAATCTAATGGATGGTTTGTAGATAAGGGCTATGTATATCAGGAGGGTAGCCAACTCATATATTACAAAAAATATGCTTTCAATAGATCGTGTGGAAGCTGCCGAATTGTCCGGTACGATTTGTATAATTTGCCTGAAAAGATGGAAGATGCCAAGCTAACTTCTCTTATTCGCCTTGATTCTCATAAATTAACCGAGATTAAGCAGGGAGAAAGACTTAAGCAATTACCCTTTGAAGGTGCTGTTTATATTATCGGAAATGGAGAAAATATTTATCAGACAGGTTTCGACACCTTCTTTGGTGCTAAGGCGGGAATCACGTTAAGCCTTCGCTCTTGGATAAGAGAAGCCTTCAATTATCGATTTATAACGAAATCAATTCGTAGCGAAGTTGGCTTATATAAACTGAACTAGCAATTCTAAATAAGCCTTACAAGGAAAAATAGTTATAAAGCAGTTCATTCATTTGATAGGTTGCGCGATCGCATTACTTCTTTTTCGCATACGTCCCAAAAATAGAGAATAATATTCACTAAGCCTAATATCTTGCTTCCGTCTTCTAAAATAACTGGAGTTCCTTCACCCTTAATAGGCAATAAGTCCGCCATACCAGAGATTATAAATAAACTAAACCCGACTAGCAACAGAATATAGGGCGTTGATAATATTCTGCGCCAAAATGCAACGATATAGCTCACTAAACCAAGACCGTATAGGGAATACATAATTACCTTTGGGATACCCACTAATAAATCCAGCGTCAACGTGAGCCGAAATATATCATCCAGTAGAAAGATAGTCAGCGCAATCGCAGAGAAGAAGATAAATGGATCGCCTTTGTGACTATGACGAATTCTTTTTAGTAAGGTAAAGCTAAATAAACAGATCGTTAAAGAGATGCACCAGAGGATTTCTGAAAAGTGAGTGAAAAGAGCCAGGTAAG
>NZ_JACJOQ010000404.1:0-7754 GCF_014695635.1 Coleofasciculus sp. FACHB-712
GCAGCGTAGAAGTTGCCAGCAATTTTGTTGTGGTTGGGGGTTCCGCCAGTCATCAGGGCAATTTCACCATTGATATATTCATGCCGTTCTTCTGAGTTAACCTCAAACTCAAGATATTCTTCATCTGTGTAAACTTTTTTATCTTCAGCTTGCATAATCATTGTTTCTAAGTTTGAAAATTACACTATTGGGATAGGCCTTTTGGCTAAGTCGGTAAATAAATTATGACAAACTGAATGTTTGGTTATTGTCCCAGTTTCAATCTTGAGCGATCGCACTGTTCATCCTCTACATCTAGAGTGTGCGATCGCATTGAGCATGATTCTTGGTCAAAGCAGCGATCGCATCCTGTGTCAGCATATCTAGTGGTAGTTGCATCATCTTGTTCTCCCTGTTCTGGGGATAAATGGGAGGCGATCGCTCTTACGTTAAGATGTGAGAAATCGGTAGCCAATCATGGTTGTTATGAGCCAACTACAAGCGAAACTACCAACCGATACCTGGGTGAATGCAACTTGGGACGAATACCTTCTGGCAATTAGCGATCCTAGCTACGAAAAAGCTAGAGGCTACTACTATAACGGACGTATGAGGCTGGAAATGTCTCCACTTGGCAATCCTCACTCTCGCGATCACCTTATTGTTATCCACGCTGTCTGCCTCTTTGCCGGACTCAATCAGATTGACTTCGATGGTCATGACAACTGCACCTACCGCAAAACGGACTGTGCAGAAGCGCAACCGGATGTCTCCTATTATCTGGGTGCGAATGCGGAAATAGTGCCTTGGGAAGCAACTATCATTGACCTCGATACCTACCCACCACCTGACCTGGTGATCGAAGTTGCCTATTCAAGTCTTGCAGATGACAAAGGTGAGAAACGTCTACTCTACGAATCACTTGGAGTTCGCGAGTATTGGATTATTGATGTTCAAAATGCTCAAATAATTGCCTTTGAAATCCAAAATCGAGGCAGTCGCAGAATTTATCAGTCCCAGGTACTTCCAGGTTTGGACATGGCGCTACTAGAAGAAGCATTACGGCGTAGTCGGCAAATGAATCATGGTAAGGTGAGTGCCTGGTTGTTGTCTCAGTTTCAAGCTTGAGACCAATCGCACTGTTCATTCTCTACATCCAGAGCGTGCGATCGCTTCCACATCCCCACCCCTGATAAACTATGGAGCGATTTACTCAGATGGACTTTGAATGATTCTCATCATCCGCGATCGCGCGACCAAGGCGCAAATTGATGAAATGCTGGAGGCGCATGGTTTCTACATTAAACTAGCAGTAGATATTGAGCTTGGCATTCTTGCAGGTGGTGGGGAGCTTCATGCAGATTGTGAAGCGGTTTTGCTGGAAGATGGGAGCAGGCAGGAAAATATATGGGGAGCGAGTTGGAACCCATTGACGCAGGAAGTGTTCTATGAATCGCTGATTAATATCCGCCCTCGTCAAAATAATCGCTCAATGGAGATTCTTGACTTAGCAATTCGAGAGCAAGTTGACCAAATTATTCAGGAGTTATTAGGAGGCGTATGAAAGATTGGACGGCAAAGCGAGAGCGTTATTTGCGTGAATCTGTACCCACTCGCTTAGGGGAACTCGCTGCCAATCTAGCTCGAATTCGGTCATTTTCTAATAACGACCTGAACCGCGATGCAGTTGCCCATTTAATAGAGGAAAGCAAGTTTTTCATCGAGTGGACAGCAATCGATGCGGGAATAGACATTGCAGCAGAGTTAGTTGAGTTACAAGTGCAATTAGCTCGTTGGCAACTTACCTGGTCAAATATTTGGGCAGATGATGCACAACGAACGAAAGTTGCCCAACAAGCTAAAGTTTGGTCAGAACGTACATTAGAAATGTCAGGATTGCTGTCTGAGCCTGTGACATCAGCAAGTCAAAGCTGAAATTTCATGTGATGAGTTATCAAACTATCGTACAACATCTATCTTGTTATCTCTGTTCTGTGGATAACGGTAAGCGAACGCTCTGTTTGTAAATACCCGAAACATTGATTTAAACGGTCATGACAACTGCACTTACCGCAAAACAGGCTGTGAGGAAGTGCAACTGGATGCCTCATTTAATTTGGGTTTCATGTATAACTGCTAAGAGAGATAAACCTGCCATATCTTGAAAGCTTATACAATTGTGATTGTAGCTACTGTTGTTTTTATACTAAGCTAACTGTATGTGGGTTTCCGAAGTCGAGTTAAGTAATTTTAGAAGTTTTGCTAGTGCAAGTATTAAATTATCGAAGGGAATTAATTTAGTCATTGGTCCTAATAATTCTGGTAAGTCAACGCTACTGAAATCAGTAGCATGGTTGCAACAAGGCTCAAGCTTATCTCATACTGATCTACGATTATCTCAGAAAGAGGGATTTCTTCAAATAGAACTGAATAACATCAAACAGTTTTTCCCTGAAAGCTCTGAGCTAAACAAGGTAATTAAAGTTTCTTTTTCAGTGCCAAACAACATTGGAATAGAATTTTTTAATCGTCATATTCATATTCAAGGAGTCCCCAGCGATCTCTCATTAACCAATACAATGAATACTTTTTCCTTTTACTCCTACTCAATTCCAAACCAGGAACCTAAAAATTTTATTTATCCCTATCTCTCTAGAAGAAAAGTTGCCTCTTATGGAGAAGAGGTTAATTTAACCCAGACTTCTGCTGTGACTGGAAATTTTTCAAATTTGTATGCCAAGATTGATCGTCTTTCTAATCCTGAAATGCCAGCCAATAAACAATATGTTCAGGCATGTAGAGACATACTAGGATTTCCAATAACAGCAATACCTTCGGAACAAGGTAAAAAAGCTGCTTACGTGGTGAGTAATTTTGAGAGCATACCTTTGGAAGCGATGGGAGAAGGTATTGCTAATTTGCTTGGGCTTATTGTAGATTTGTGCATTGCTAACAACCAGCTCTTCCTTATTGAGGAGCCAGAAAATGACGTCCATCCGAAGGCACTAAAGAAACTTCTTAAACTTATTGCTGAGAAAGCCGAGACTAATCAGTTTATTATTACAACCCATTCGAATATAGTTGTGAAGTACCTGGGTTCTCAATCCGAGAGTAAACTGTTTCGAGTAACAATGGAATTTGAGGAACGTCTTCCCACCTCAAAGATTGAAGAAGTCGGTGATTCATCAGAGGCTCGTTTGCATGTTCTTGAGGAACTAGGTTATGAATTTTTCGATTTTGACATATGGTCTGCTTGGTTAATCCTTGAAGAGTCAACAGCAGAAAAAATTATTAGAGAGTTTTTGATTCCTTGGTTTACTCCGGAGTTGAAAGACAGACTCAGGACATTCTCAGCTCGTTCGGTGAATGAAGTTGAGACCAAATTTGAGGATTTTAATAAGCTATTCGTTTTTTTACATTTGCAGCCAATTTATAAGAATTTAGCCTGGGTTATCATAGATGGAGGTGATGAGGAAAAGAAAGTAATCGAAAGATTAAAGAGGACTTATACCAGTAGTGGATGGGGAGAGGATCATTTTTTACAGTTCAGTGAGCATGATTTTGAACGATACTATCCTAAAGAATTTCAATCAAAGATAGATTCTGTTTTGCAGATGCCAAATAGTAAATCTAGACAAGATAGCAAAAAGGCTCTTCTTCACGAAGTAGAAGCCTGGATTAAAGAGAATCCGGAGTTGGCTAAAACTGCTTTCAAAGAATCAGCTTCAGAGGTTGTTCAAATGCTTCACAAAATAGAGTCTACGTTAGCCTCTTATAAGGAGTGAATTTAGTAAAATAGGCAGTGCCACCAAAAGCTTACTGATTATCCCAATTTTTCGTCCTAAGTGGTTTTCTAGTGCTGAGTGAAGTGCAAACACTCCCTCCAGAACAAGATAGCCTTGTCGAGGCTGAATTGAAAGTAGCCACAGCCCGAACCGCAGCTTTGGTGTAGCTATCATCAGAGTTTGAGTTTAAACAGTTGCAGCAGTTTGCTTTTCAGGGAAAAATGCCAGAACAATTCGCTCTGGAGGGATACCTGCGGCGATTAGGTCTTTAGTGATTCCCTGTTCCATCCCGTCATACTCCACCCAAACCTTACCTTCACGCAGAGTCACATAAATCAAATTTCCCCTCACTCGTCGTCCTCTATCCCAACCCACTTGCATCAGTGCATAGCGGTTTTGCGTGTCGTCAAATACCGTATCGAGTCGAATATCGCCGTGAGAAGGTTTGAACTGGGCGTATCGTTGAATTACTTGCTTTACAATGTCCCGTTCTTGAGTGGTGGTATCCATTGCTTCACCTCTTGCGCCGCTACATCTACAATAAGCAATTTTATCGGTAACTCACGCCTCACCAACTCACCAATCGGTTCGCTGAAAATCTCGTCAAAAGTTGTGTCTGCAATAGCGAGATACAATTCACGATCTGGATCGACCTGTTCAAGTAGAAGTCGATAAAGAACATATTGACCAATCGCTTGCTCCAAATCAGCAATTGCCGAATTGCCTCGAAACTCCTTGATTTCAACTGCAATTCGACTACTACCGCGTCTCGCACCGATAAAGCGTCCTGCAATACCGCTGACGGCATCTAATCTTGCTGCTAAGTCGATAAACAGAAATCGCTCGCCATAGGATATGACATAGGGATCGTCCGTGATTTCCCAACCCTCTTTGATAAGAGCTTGCCTAATGATGTTATGGATCGCATCTCGTTGAGGCATGACTTAATCGGTCATAAGCCGCATGACTAGCCTATGGTACGCTACGCGAACTGACTTGTCAGCGCAACGCGATCGCATTCTTTCTAAATTTTGACTGCACGTAGAAGTGCGATCGCATCCTCAAACAAATGCAAGCGATCGCTCTTCGTGGAAGATTTCCTGTCTTATCTTACGCTCACCTGACGCTTGAATACCGTCTCACTTAACCAACCACTATTCGGGTATTCGTGGATTACTTCAACCTGGTACTTGCCAGGGGTAAGCTTGTTAAGATTAGCTTCATAGCGGAAATTGCCGACCATGAGGATACATCCACCAGTCTCACGTGGACGGATGGTAACACGCACTGTTACTTTCTTGCCTTTGCGTTCCGCCGCACCGCTGAGCTTCTGGCAAGGAGTTGAGGCAGATAGGTCTGTACGAACTGTAATATTTCCCGCGCCACCTCTTGCACTCACCAAAGGACGTTGTAACACTTGCCCAGGCGTACCCGGTTGAACGATGAAACGAAACCAGTCTGCTTGAGAAGGCGTGTTCGTTGAGGACACATTCAAGGGATTGGACGCCAAAAGAGAAGCGAATACACTGGCGAGTAGCAGAGTCTTCATGGTCGGTTGCTATTAATAAAAGGAAAAAAGATTGGAGCGTGCCATGCTTTAACCTTTATGACACTCAGCATCACTTCTCAGTTCCCTTCAACAGCGATCGCATTCATCACCCGCACTTGCGATCGCAACCTCAAATCAACTTGCGCGAACTGACTTGTCAGCGCAACGCGATCGCTCTTGGTAGAAGATTTCCTGTCTTATCTGACGCTCACCTGACGCTTGAATACTGTTCCACTTGGCCAACCATTATTCACATAATCGTGGATTACTTCAACCTGGTACTTGCCAGGGGTAAGCTTGTTAAGAGTCGCTTCATAGCGAAAATTGCCGATTGTGGCGATACATCCACCCTCAGGTTGACGGATGGTAACACGCACTGTTACTTTCTTGCCTTTGCGTTCCGCCGCACCGCTGAGCTTTTGGCAAGGATCTGATGCAGATAGCTCTGCACGAATTACAATACTTCCCGCGCCACCTTTTGCACTCACCAAAGGACGTTCTAACGCTTGCCCTGACGTACGTGGTTGAGCAATGAAACGAAACCAGTCAGCTTGAGAAGGCGTGTTCGTTGAGGACACATTCAAGGGATTAGACGCCAAAAAAGAAGCGAATACACTGGCGAGTAGCAGAGTCTTCATGGTCGGTTGCTATTAATAAAAGGAAAAAAGATTGGAGCGTGCCATGCTTTAACCTTTATGACACTCAGCATCACTTCTCAGTTCCCTTCAACAGCGATCGCATTCATCACCCGCACTTGCGATCGCAACCTACAAATAAACTTGCGCGAACTGACTTGTCAGCGCAACGCGATCGCTCCATCACGGTGCCATCAATTTCATGCAACCATACCAAATAGATTTCGAGTAGTTGAGCCGCATGAAATACAACTGGATCAAAATTCTGCGCTGGTTTGCGATTGGAGTTCTCATTACTTTAGCAATCTGGCTGCTCAACAAATATGGGATCGAGCAAGTTCGAGAACAGGTGGAGCAGTTTGGCATCTGGGCACCCGCGATCGTGTTTGGGCTGCGCTTTACCAGTATCATCGTGCCAGTGCTTCCAGGTACTGCTTACGCGATTTTGGCAGGAGGTCTTTTTGGGTTCGCTCAAGGATTGCTAGTGGTTGCGTTGGCAGATTTAGCCTCGTGTACGTTCAATTTCTATATTGCTCGTCGTTACGGACGGGGTTTAGTAGAGCGATTTGTCGGTCAGCAATTTATGGAAAAAGTCGATCGCCTCGCTCAACAACATTTAGAAGGCAACTTTTTCCTGATGACGGGTCTTTTGATGACCGGACTGTTTGATTTTGTCGCTTATGCTGCCGGAATGACCACAATGCGTTGGCAAAGCTATTTCTTAGCTCTCGTCGTCAGCATTCTGATTGCCAAACCGCTTTGGGTCGCTGCTGGTGCTGGAATCTTTGAAGGCAGTCAGTTACTCTTAGGCTTTGCGATCCTCGGAGCATTCGGCATCGGCATCGTCACCGCTATTGTCCAACGCCAGTCGAAGCAATGACGATCCGCTAGGTGCTGAATGGCGGCGATCCGATAAACGCGATCGCAACCTCACACAAACAGAGCCAAGTGACAAGTCAGCGCTAGATTAACGCCTCGCTTCGCTGTTTTCATGACCAAAGGGCTATACGCGATCGCTCATAATAGAATACAGAATGTCAAGTCAGAGCAATACACTATGTCATCAGCAGCGATCGCTACAGTATTAAAGATGATGGAGTCTTTGCCTGTTGATGTACAAGAGCAAGTTGCAGAGCATCTTCGGGAGTACATTTATGACTTGCAAGATGAAAATCGATGGAATGAATCGTTCCAGAGAACGGAACAAAAACTCGTTGCTGCTGCAAAACGTGCCAAACAGGAGATTGCTGAAGGGCAAGCTACTGTGATGGACTACGACCAACTATGAAGTCGGCAGCCCTTCCCTCCTTTTGGGTTGAATATCGGCAGTTAAGTAATGATCTCAGGCAGAGTGCTAGGAAAGCTTATCGTCTGTGGGCAAAAAATCCATTTCACCCATCTTTGCATTTCAAGTGCATCAATAGCCAAGAGGATATTTGGTCTGTTAGAGTGACGCGAGGTTACCGGGCGCTTGGAGTATTAGAAGGCGATACAGTTACATGGTTCTGGATCGGTAGCCACGACGATTATGAGCGGTTCTTCTCGTAAGTTGTATCAGGTCAATATTCGGCTATGCGAACTGACGAGTCAGCGCAACGCGATCGCATATTAACCGTAAGCTCGCTTGAGAAATGTACTCGCAACTTTCCCATAGGGAAAACACATTTAAATAGTTGTGGGGCAGCGATTATAAATAATCGCTGCCCCACACAGAGTATTCACTATTTCTTGCGTTACTTACGCAGGAAGCAATACTGTGTCAATGACGTGGATGACACCATTATCAGCAGCAACATCCGCTGTTGC
>NZ_JACJOQ010000405.1:0-3496 GCF_014695635.1 Coleofasciculus sp. FACHB-712
TAGTTATTAATAAAATCTGACATTTACTATTTCCTCATTCCCCCATTTTCCCAGCTTCTCTGCTTTTTTGTCGCACGGGAATTTCAATGATAAACTGCGCTCCTTCTCCGGGATCAGAAATACATTTTAATTGACCGTTATGTTTTTCTACCACAAGCTGATAGCTAATAGATAATCCTAATCCCGTGCCTTTGCCTACTGGTTTCGTGGTAAAAAACGGGTCAAATATCCGCTGTTGTATTTCTTGGTTCATCCCTGATCCATTATCGGCGATCGCTACCACTACCCAATCTGATTCATTAATGGAAGTGCGAATCAAAATTTGTCCTTTTTCATTACCTGTTGATTCTGATAAAGCATCAATGCTATTATTGATAATATTCATAAACACTTGATTCAACTGCCCAGCATAGCACTCAATCTTGGGTAAGTTTCCATAATCTTTAATAATTTCAATACTGGGAGAATCTCTCTCCCCATTCAATCGATGTTGTAAAATTAATAAAGTGCTATCAATACCTTCGTGAATATCAACTTTTTTGAGTTCTGACTCGTCGTGACGGGCAAAGTTCCGCAAACTAAGGACAATCTGACGGATGCGTTCGCTGCCAACTTTCATAGAACCGAGCATCTTGGGTAAATCATCAGCCAGAAATTCCCAGTCCATCTCTTGAGTCTGTTCGACAATTTCACGAACGGGATTCGGATAGTGTTGCTGATAGAGATGAACAAGGCTGAGTAAGTCTTGGGTGTAGTCATTGACATAAAGAAGATTGCCATGAATGAAATTAACAGGATTGTTGATTTCATGAGCAACCCCCGCAACCAGTTGACCTAAGCTAGACATTTTCTCGGCGTGAATCAGTTGTGCTTGGGTTTGTTTTAGCTTGTGTAAAGCTTGTTTGAGTTCTTCATTTTGGCGCAGGGTTTCTGTATTCTTCTGAACTTCTTCAGCCATTCGATCGAAAGCGATTGAAATCTGACTCAGTTCATCAGAGCCTTTTAAATTAGCACGTACTTCTAAATTTCCTTGTGCTAAGCTGTTGCTAGTTGCGACCAGTTTGGCTACTCGCAAGTTCAAGGTTTTGTAAAAGAAGAACCAGAGAATGCTACAAAGCACAGCAAGAGCAACACTGTAGGTTAGCGATCGCTCTAAAGCATCGTTGTATGCCTGAGCTTTTAGCGACGAAAGGTCATACTCCAACAACAACACACCTACCCTCGACGGTAGGATTTCTCCAGGCGAAGCTCCCAAAAACACTGGATAAATTGCCTTGAGGGTTTGTCTAGCGTCCGAAAAAATTACCTGCTTTGACTGAGTTTGCTGGACTTCTTTGATCGCTGATAAGCTGGAGGCTGCTAGAGTGTTGCTGATTAAGCGATTTTGCAGATCAAAACGAGTTGACAAGAGTACTCGCTCATTTTCATCACAAAGCAAAGCTAACCGCAGATTAGGAGCTGGAGCAATCTGAGCGATCGCTAAATCGGCACCCTTACCTTGAGCCGTTCTGTACAAGTACTCTAGTAACGTTGCTGTTTGACTTGCAGAAAATTCAGCCTGCTGTCTGATACTCGTTTCGGTACGGGAGAAGGACTGAGAGACTTCCCGTTGAAACGAAACCAAACCTAACACACTGCCGAACAATAACAGAATTCCTGGAATCGAAAACCGCAGAGGAAAGGGGAAGCGATGCATAGGTAGACTTTTTGCAAAAATAGTTTTGCGTGGAGGCATGAACCACAGATTAACCCAGATAAACACAGATGAATCTGATATTAACTGTAGGCATCTGTGGTTTTTTCATAGAGGTATGTTGAGTGTTGCAATCGGTCTACGCTTTAGGGCTTGACATCTCTAACCAGTCTGTCATCGAGCAGAGGGTTAGGGTCTACGTCTTGTTTCAGTATCTTATTTTCAACCAAAAATTGGGATAACCGTTGGGTTCCCTTGAGCAACACAGAATTGGTTTTTCCCAAGAGTTTCTGGTTTTCCTCAAGGGTGACGAGCTGAAGTCCCTTAAGGGATGATAAGAATTGTTCGGGTGTGACTCCTTGTCGCCGTGCCATTCGACGAGCGGCATCTTCGGGATTTTTCTCAATATAATCGAGAGCGCGGAACCAACCCTGGATTAACACCTGCAATTGAGTAGCATGCGTTGTCAACAACGACTCACTGCCAATTAGCACATCGACAACTTCACCAGGGATCTGGGTGCTGTCAAAGAGTAATTTTGCTCCGGCGTTGAGTATATTGGAGCGGTAAGGCTCAAAGGTGACAATGGCATCAACGCGACCTTGTTTGAACGCCTCCTCCTGGTCGGATAGCTCCACAGGGACAATCTTGACATCTTTGAGTGACAGACCGACTTGTTCTAAGCCACGACTCAGGACAAATGTTGCCAGCATTGACCTGTCAAAGCCAACCCTGCGCCCTTTTAGACTTTGCAGATTCGCGATCGCTGGTTTAGCTACAATGGCGTCTGCACCATTAGAGATATCCATAATTAGCCAAGCACGGACATCTGGATGAGTCGGCGCTAATGTCAAAAACCCAGTCATCGGTGCGGCGCTCATTTCTACTTCACCGTTCCGGTAAGCTCTGTTTGGGTCGAAGTTGGGATACTCCACTAATTGAATCGGGGTGTTACGGTAGTATCCTAGTTCGCGAGCGAGAAATAGAGGTTCATACCCAGGCCAAACATTTGTACCAATCCGTAAGGGTTTGAGGGGTGCTGGGACACAACTGATTAGAATGAAGCTTGAGAGGGCGATCGCCACAATTAACAACTTCACAGGCAAGGTGAAACCTCTCATCTTTAGTCCTCTGAGCGCAGTCCTAATAGAAAGCTCTTTTTACCTGAGTATTATCGAATACTTTTCAGGACTAGACTTTTGTGAGGCGCGATCGCCCCAGTAATCCTTGTGGTCGAACCAGAAGCATGATGAACAAGATAACCCTGCTCGGAGCCGTAAATCAAGCCTTGGTACTGCAATCGGGCGATCGCTCCTTGGAGACTGCCTCCTCTAGACAGGTAATGCTTGTGAGCGATCGCTGTTATTGTATCCACCAACCCGAAACAGCGATCGCTTCCCTTCAAAGAGTGTTATTTTATCGCCTACCCTCTTTCCACTCTTCCCCACCTGGTAGCTGAACTAAATTCTCATCAATGATTGCTGGTAAAGTTTTTGCCGAAGGTTCATACGTTAAATCGAGCAATCTCTGAGCCGTCATTATTAAATCTGTTCTATCCACCGACGCTGCAAGTTGGCAAGGATGATAAAAATAATCCATAGCTTCTATATTTGCCGGACGAAGTGCTGCCTCAATTGCCTCTTCTAGAAAAGGCTTCCATTCATCTTGCTCGATGTAGTAAGACGTTTTATTCTCTTTGAGATTTAATGTTTGAATTTGCTGGAGAGAATCTGAAATTAAAGCTGCCCAGGAATTAGTTAAACACTGGTCAACTTGGTTTTGAATCAAGTGAGTCAGCATTGT
>NZ_JACJOQ010000406.1:0-10944 GCF_014695635.1 Coleofasciculus sp. FACHB-712
GATATTTTCCCTAATAGGGGTGCCACGATGTTTCCTTCCGCGTCAATGACGCTTTGAAAACTCAAGTCTGGAAAACGCTCAACCAACGCCGAAATCGTATCTCCCGTTCCCAGTAGGTAGCGATTATTAAACTGGGTCGGCTGTCCCTCAAACGGCTGAGGCGATGGATAACCCAGCGGTGGCGGCGGACTGGTGGGATCGATAGGAGCTGCTGGAATCACCACCGGCGATTGTACGTTTTCGTTGGTATTAGGGGAAGGAGGCGGAGGCGGGAGGGGAGGCGCGACCGAGTTGGGTAATGTGGGTAAAGTTTGACTCATCCCTCTACAAGCAAAAGTCCCTGAGTGCAGCATCCAGAGTAGGACACTACTCGGCAACGTGTAGACACTCGTGTGAAGAGTGAAGAGAAAGAAGGCGGTGAAGCGGTGCAACCGGCCTCCAGAAGTGCGAGACATAAGTATATTCACTAAGACCTTAGGGAACCGATTATCAAATTTATCAGTTATAACTCACTGTGCAATTTTCATTGCATTCTCAACAAAGCGATCGCGTCTTGAAGTTCCTCCCTAGAAATTCATCCCGTGATGTTTGAGACTGGCACGATTGCAAATCCTAAAACCCTTTTGAAGCATTAGGTTCCCTACCAATATCCTTGGAGCAAGATGGGATAAACTTCTACCCCTTGGAAAGCCGTTTGGCTTCTACACTCCACCGGCTTGCATCAAGGGTGACAGTTCTTAAAAAGTTGCACATCTCGAAAAGTTGCACAGAGTGTAGTTATCAGTAAATTCATTATTCAAATCCAAGCGAGTCAAGCAAATTTCTCCTCCCAGTCTCAATTCATAACTCTTTCATTAAAGCGGCTTGAACCGTTTGACCGAGCGATTTAGCAAGCGGTAGAGCTGTATCAACCTCAGCCAAAGGCTCCATCGGTATCAAGATGCTAACAGCAACCCAAGGCAAGCGGCGACGTTGCAATTGAGCCATTTGATCCGCCCAGAACCAGCCACTGGGAGACGGATTGCCTCCTCCAGGCCAAGCGTACCACTGAAGCACGGCGAAGGTCTGCTGCCGAGTCCAACCGCGAAAGAAACGAGCTTTAACATCGGAAGATGTCGGACGTGTAGCAGAAGTTCCAGATTCTGTAGTCTTTTGGGTTCCTGTTTGCAAAGGAGTTTCGACCTTAAACTGCAACCGCTGCTCTTGATCGGTCTGCCACTCTTTAAACCCATTAATATCCATCCACTCAACCTCTGGTTGAGCCTTGCGATCTTCTTGAGGCAAAAGCAGCAAAGTTACCTGGGTTTTTTCATCCTGCTGGAGTTCCTGAATCGACCATTTATGACCGCCAATCGTTACGGTATCCTGTTGTTGAGTCTGCCAGCCGGGAAGCGCTAGACCAGCCTGCCGTATATTTTTGAGTTGTTGGAGGTTGGTCACTCGTGGGGGATTTGCCCAAGACCAGCGTCCTGTCAAGTAACTAGGAACTGCGCCAATTGCCATCAGTCCGACAAGAAAACTCAGTAAGACGACTTTAGAAAATTGAAAGCGCTGCAATTTCTTGGGCAGTTTCATGCTTCATCCTTCTGAGGCTCATCTGAAATATATCGATCGATCGCATTGAGTAGAAGCACAATTAACCCCAACATACAGGCAGAATAAACATCACCGCCCCAGCCTTCGTGCAGCCAATCAAAAGTTTTTTCTTGGCCAGTACCATGAAAGAAAGTTAGCAGCGTATTGCGGACGATATTACCAGTAACGCTAATGACTACTGCACCGACGACTAACAAAATCGTCTTCGTACGAGATGCCCAAGCACCCGTCCAGTAAAGCAACATCAAGGTTACATAAAGACTGGTGAATAACATCTTAAGTCCAGCGCAGAAAGGCGCAACTTCTACAATTCGTCCGCCTACGAATAAGTAAATCTGGTTGACAGTAACATTCATCCCGAACTGAGTCAGGATGAAACCAGCTGTTGCAGCAATGAATCGCTGGAGGGGCAAGGTATAGGGAGCTAGTAAGTAAGGAATTTGGGTCGGCGTTGCCAAAAATACGAGTAACAAGGGAAAGCCTTGAAGTTTGAAGCCAGGAACTCCTTTCAGCCACAGACAAAGTCCAGCTAATACAGCAGGAAAGGATAAATTTATCAGGTCAGTAATGCCGCTGAGATAAAATACTCCGCCCAAGGCTAGCAAGGCTGCGCCTAGTGGATGACTTGTATCTGGTAACTGACGCCATTGTTGTCGATTTGACCAGGTTATATAGGCGGCAAAAGGCAACCCAATTAAACCGTGGCTGTAATATTCATGTTCAATACTGATATTTTTGTTCAACCAGCCATCGTACCAGTGCCATAACAGTGGAGCATACAGAATCACCAGCAAAGCAACAATGGTTCCTTCTAGCAAGTAACGCTCAATAGCAATCGGAATCTTTCGCTCAAAATGCATAGTTTGACCTTAATTTTCTAAGCTTTTTTAATGCTAAGCGCAAAGTTAGAATCATTATTCTTAGCGTTTTTTACATTGAAAATTCATCAGGTTCTCACACACAAGGTTTGCAAAGTATCAATGACCTGATGGACTTGGGTATCGCTTAAGCCTGGATACATCGGTAAGGATAAAATTTCCAGTGCTAGAGCTTCGGCTTGGGGGAAGTCTCCGGCTTGATAGCCGAGATTCTCGAAGGCGGGTTGAAGATGACAGGGAATGGGGTAGTGGATGCCGGTTTGAATACCAACAGCCGCTAGTTTGTCTTGAATCGTCTGCCGGTCGAGGGGACAAGCTTCAGTGACACGAACAACATAAAGGTGATAAATGTGACCGTTGCCACTTTGGTTTTGGATGGGGAAAATTCCAGAGTTTGCCAGCGGCTTCAATAAGGCGTCGTACTGCTGGGCTGCTTGGTTACGTGAGTGGTTCCAGTCGGCAAGATGAGGGAGTTTGATGTTGAGGACAGCGGCTTGCAGGGTATCAAGTCGGCTATTGGTACCGGGTTCAGTGTGGTAATACTTACGGGAACACCCGTAATTGCGGAGCGATCGCATTTTCTGCGCTACTGCTTCATCATTGGTGATGACCATGCCTCCATCTCCTATGGCACCCAAATTTTTACTGGGATAGAAGCTAAAAGCTGCTGCTTTACCAATAGAACCGGCACGATAACCTTCTCGCTGTGCTAGGTGAGCCTGAGCCGCGTCTTCAAATACAATCAGGTTGTGGGTGCTGGCAAAGTCCAAAAGTTGACGGGGCGAAACCATTTGCCCATACAGATGCACTGGAACGATCGCTTTGGTTTTGGCTGTGACTGCTTTTTCGGCGGCTGTAAAGTCAATTAGCGCAGTTTGAGGATCGCAATCGACTAAAATCGGTGTGGCACCAGCGTGGACAACGCCGATCAGAGTGGCGATGAAGGTATTGGTGGGTAAAATGACCTCATCCCCGGCACCAATACCACAGGCTTCTAATCCGAGCGCTAGCGCATCTGTTCCCGAAGCGACTCCAATGCCATAAGCCACACCACAGGCACTGGCAAACGCCGCCTCAAAGTCAGCTACAGCCTGACCTAATATAAAATCTCCTCGTTGAATCGTACCCCGCACTGCCTCCTCGATCTGTGTTTGAAGAGGCTGGTGTTGGAGTTGAAGATCCACAAAGGGAATTGCTGTCGTAATATTGTTCATACGGTATGAGAATTAAAGTTACCGATAGTTCCTAGGGTTTTTGAATCGCCAACGAGAATGCCTTTTGAGGTATCAACAGCACTGATTGGAAGAAAAGCTTAGGCCTTTAGAGCGATCGCTTCCATAAAGTTTTCACTGTTGATCCAGCTAAAGACCAGTTTAAGCGAGACGAATACTCCCTGTATGAAGAGAAAGTAAAGCTTTTATATTGAGAATATTTACAATATAAACGGCAAATTCTCTACACAGAATTTAATCAATTTTTATGTTATAAGTACGTAGTCGGGTTTTCCAAATATAAAAAGGGCTAATCAGGCTATTAGTAAAAAGCTCCATTTGGCAAGCAGCTACAATATCATCTTTCAAGGAAAATTTATACTTGATGAGATGAAATAATATTTTACGTAAATCGTTAACCATATACATAAAAAAAACGGCGGGTCGCTGCCAAGGTTTGAAACTTAGCATCCGAGTCCGATGGCGGCTCAAACCAATGCCGCGACATAATTTGATTAAATAGTCTTTCTCTAAGCGCCAGTGGGGAATTCGATGGTAAATACACATTTCAGGGTTGTACCAAATTTCCCATCCAGCTTGTTGAATATGTAATAGCGCTTCTAAATCTTCTCCTGCCAGCATATTGTCGCCAATTCGCCCGTGAAGAATAAAATTTTTCGGCACGCTTTCCAGCCAGACTTGGCGACGCACAACTAATCCAGCTCCAGGTGGTAGAACCTTTTTGTGGGGTTCGTAGCATAGAGCATTTGTTCCCCTGTCTGCAATAGCGAGCAGACAAGCGATTTCTTCAAAATTTTTGGGAGGAGTCCCTTGCAAGTCACCATAAATGCGGCTCCCATAACCGCCAACTTTCGGATGATTTTGCCCAAATGTGTATGCTGCCGAAACCCACGTAGATGTTGGTAAATTATCGTCATCAAGAAATCCAATCAACTTACCTCTGGCTTCTTGGACTGCACGTTGACGGGAAAAGGCAAGTCCTTGTTGGGGTTCAAAACAATATCTTAAAGGATAGGCGAAAGGCCAGTTTGCTTGGTATTCTCGAACAACTTTGGCGGTATTGTCTGAGCTGTTATTATCAACAACTAAAACTTCCCAGACAATTTGCTCGGTATGAATTTGCGATCGCAGTCGCTCTAAGACATCAGGTAAACGATCTTCCCCGTTATAAGTCGGAATGGCTACAGTAAAATCAACAGACATCGGTTTTAGAGCAGTTTTTTCAGATACGCGATCGTAATTAAGCATATGTTACATTCCTAAGCTTAATGATGCTCTTCTATACTCTTAGTATGCCCACAAGTACTGGTTGAAATCGCAACCCCACGAACATAATTAGGACTGCGCGAATTGCCAACATTATCGAGAAGCTCTGCCCTTTGCAAACAAGATCGAAGATGCAGATGCAAATTTAATTTTTCTGGTTTCAGCACTGCCTAATCTGGAAGATCGTCGTCAGCCGCTGATGACGCGGGGAGATGACTCGGCTGTGGGTAGATGCCGGAGAAAAATCGACATTTGACGATTCAAAGCCAGATTGACGCTCCACGAGCCGCCAGGGACGCTAGGTTTTCTCGTGGCACCCTGAACGTTGGGGTTATGAGATGGGCACGACAAAGTAAGAGTCGCCTCTTATAAAGTTTAACTGCATTGACGGCAGTGAAGTTTCAGACAGCGATCGCCAACATTGTACGGATATCGCCAGTACCATTCACCACAATCAAAAGGTAGAAATTTAGGGTAAGGTTTATTTTCCTTGAGAGCATGATTTCTGGATGAGGGGATTAGCTGGGATGACAAAAAATTGCGCTTGCTAAATTTTCCAGAAATCCTTGGTATGCCTTATCTAGCGCCCTTCCGGAATATGCGGAACTAATGAGGTGGTGCCGCTCGTACCGAGAATTGGCATCTGTGTAGCAATGTTCTAGCAGTGAATCCCATTCGGGTTGGATGCGATCGCTTACCAAAAATCAGCTTTCACCATACCTCATTCAAATCCAACTCAAATCCAGGTAGCACATCCTCGCCAGATAGAGTTAAAGGAAACTCCAACACCTCTACATCTTGCCCTAAACGGTAAATTTCTATCTGCTTCGTCTTGGGATCAATCAGCCATCCTAAGCCAACGCCGTTGGTGATGGCTTAGGATGGCTGCACGGGTGATGCCTGAGTCGGTGAACTCAATTATGAAGATTGCTCAACTTGGCTTTCAGATGGCTGATTGGTGTATGGATGCGATCGCTCTTCACCCTGTTTTTCCAGTCAAAGTGCGATCGCTGTTGAATTTTTGAACCGCCTTGGCGAAGCCTGCGCGAAGCGCTTAGACGCGAAGGACGCAAAGTAAGAAAAGAGAGGCGCTTAAGCGTTTTTAATGACCGAGTAATTTGTCTCGTAGATGCTTAATGCGATCGCGGTATTTTGCAGCCTCTTCAAACTGCAAATTCTTTGCTGCTTCCTTCATTTGCGCTTCCAGTTGGGTAATCAACTCTGGAATATTCTCTAAAGGCAAATCGTCCGCCTGTTCGTAAATTTCTTCCAACTGTTGAGAATTCAGCCGTCGCGAAACATCTAGGTAAGCCAAAATTGAGTTATTGACTTTTTTGATAATCGGTTGGGGTGTAATGTTGTGCATTTTGTTATATGCCATCTGAATCCCCCGCCGCCGGTCGGTTTCGTCGATCGCTTTGATCATGCTATCGGTGAGATTATCAGCATAGAGGATGGCTTGTCCCCGGATGTGACGAGCGGCGCGACCAATGGTTTGAATGAGCGATCGCTCTGCGCGTAAGAAACCTTCTTTATCTGCATCCAAAATTGCCACCAGAGAAACTTCCGGCAAATCCAACCCTTCTCGCAGCAAGTTAACCCCAATTAGCACATCGAAATTGCCCTCGCGCAACTCTTGCAAGATTTCAATTCGCTCAATCGAGTTAATCTCTGAGTGCAGATAGCGGACTCGAATTCCTCGTTCTTGTAAATATTCTGTCAAATCCTCCGCCATGCGCTTAGTTAAGGTAGTAACTAGCACCCGTTCTCGCTTGTCAATCCTGTCTTTAATCTCACCTAACAAGTCGTCAATTTGTCCTTCCGTGGGACGCACAAAAATTTCTGGATCGAGTACGCCAGTCGGACGGATTACCTGTTGTACAATTCGATCCTCTGACTGTTCTATCTCCCAGTTACCGGGAGTTGCAGAAACAAAAATACACTGATTTACCTTCTCCCAGAACTCTTCTGACTTCAGAGGACGGTTATCAGCAGCACTGGGGAGGCGAAAACCATGCTCAATCAGCACTTTTTTTCGTGCTTGGTCGCCATTGTACATTCCCCGAATTTGCGGGACGCTGACGTGAGATTCATCCACCACCAATAGCCAATCTTTAGGAAAATAATCAATCAGGGACTCTGGAGGTTCTCCCGCACGCCGTCCTGCTAGATGTCGGGAGTAGTTCTCAACGCCGTTGCAATATCCGACTTCCCGCAACATTTCCAAATCGTAGCGAGTGCGCTGATCGAGTCGTTGCGCCTCTAGTAATTTCCCAGCTTTTTCTAATTCTTCCAGCCGATCTTTAAGTTCCTGCTCAATATCGTTGCAAGCTGCTTCGAGTCTGTCTTCTGGGGTGACAAAGTGACGCGCTGGGTACACATTCACGGCGTCCATACTCTGAAGAATTTCGCCGGTTACGGGGTCAACGTAGCGAATGGCGTCAATTTCATCTCCAAAAAATTCTACGCGAATAATCCGATCTTCGTAAGCAGGGCCAATTTCTAGCACATCGCCCCGAACTCGGAACTTTCCTCGCCCCATTTCTACATCGTTGCGGCTATACTGCACGGAAGCTAAATCTCGCAGCAACTCGCGTTGATTCACTTCTCGCCCCATCTTTAAGGGAATCGCGGCTTTGAGATATTCCGAGGGAATTCCCAAACCATAAATACAGCTAATGGAAGCCACGACAATGACATCGCGCCGCTCAAAAAGCGATCGCGTGGCGGAGTGTCGCAACATATCAATTTCGTCGTTAATTGCAGCACTTTTCTCGATATATGTGTCGGTGACGGGAATATACGCTTCTGGCTGATAGTAGTCGTAGTAACTGACGAAATACTCCACCGCATTTGGGGGAAAGAACTCCCGCAATTCGTTACACAATTGAGCAGCGAGCGTTTTGTTGTGCGCCAATACCAGCGTGGGTCTGCCGACATTCTCAATAACGGCTGCTACTGAGAATGTCTTGCCCGTTCCCGTCGCTCCCAGTAGGGTTTGAAAGCGATCGCCTTTTTTTACGCCTTTCGTGAGTTGCGCGATCGCATTCGGCTGATCGCCCGTCGGTTGAAAGGGAGCTTGCAGACAAAATTGCGTCATACAGTTTTAAGAAGCTTTAAGAAAATTGTTTTTCGTGCCTGGAGCTTGGTCGGCAGATTACCACATCTCTCTTCTCTCTCATCCTAGCCATTTGCCCTCTTCTATGCCTTGCTCATCTAAGCGATCGCCAGAAATAAATCCTAACTTGTCACTGCCATGCACGTTCATCGCCAACAGCATAATTATTTTAATAAATATTGACAATTCTTATTTTTTGTATTCAAGCGGTAAAGCGATCGCTGATTCGTTTATCGGCTTCAACATTGCTTGCAAATGAGATTGTGTCATCCAAGTTTTTAGCGATCGCATTTTAGTTGTACTTGGGACTAAATTACTTCTCCCCATTTACTTGATTAGCACTCCCTCTGCAACTTTGGGAAGCCGCTTGTTTCTAGCGCAGGGGCGCTTTTACTGCAAAGGTTCGAGAGAGCTGTTGAAGGGAACTTATGAATGGGATAATAATCCCACGTTTTTAGCCGAGACAAGATTTCCTATTGTAAAAATTAAGAATTTTTTTAAATTATCATCTACCTTTAGCCGTAGGAAATACTCATTCTTTGAGCATAGGTAAAGAGTAATAATAGCGATCCCCATTTTTTCTGTCTGGGGGCAGAAGGCTATGTAAACAAAACTAGATACATTGAATACATAGAAGCAAAAGAAGACTGCGGCAGTAAAGCAAATTTAACGCATCTTCTAACTTATAAAACTGTTTGAAAGATTAGGAGAAAAAAATGAGCGTTGAAGATAGAGCTAAAGCAACCGGCAAAAATATCGAAGGCAAAGCCCAAGAAGCGCTCGGCAATATAACTGGCGATCCAGAAGATAAAGCTGAAGGAAAAGCCAAGCAAGCTGAAGCCCAAGTAAGTCACACCAAAGAAGATGTGAAAGATAAGGCAAAAGATTTGGTTGATAACGCCTAATACTTGACTTTGGAGGTCTAGCTACTGAAAAGATTCATCTAGACCTTCTCCCTTATTTAATGCAGCCAATACCACAGACAGGCAACACCCTGATTCTGTCTTGTAAAGACAAGTTTAATAGGAGACTGAGGTGAATTTTCTTCAGCAATTTCGGAAAATTTTTACGGCTTTAGTCTTGGTTCTGTTCCTCTCTACAGCTACAGCTTGTAGTGGAGCCAGCCAAGCAACGCAACCGAAAGCTCTACCGGGTGCGAGTAGCGGTGCTAACAGCATTGTTGCATATCAACAGTTGGAACGCGGTAGCACGGCAGCCGGTCAAGAATTTGGGAACTGGGTAGTCCAGACAGCGAAAGGATTAGTCAAGGATGCCTACGTCCGTGATAACAACAAATTGGGAGTTGTGATTACGCCCCAAGTCCGTCCTAACGAAGTTAAAAGTTTAGCAAGCTCTTTAGCTCAAGGATTCCACAAGAATTTTCCCAACCAAGATTTAACCATTTTGATGTATGCGCCAGATAAAAAACTGATTTTGACAGCCAAATATGATGAGCAGTCAAAACAAATTCAGTATCAAGGTGCTTAGTTTAACTAAGGGGAAATCGGTGAAAGCTGGGGCAATTCATCTAGCTTTAACTACTTTAGAAGGTGCATTTGTAGAGATGGGGTGAATCCCCTCTCTACCCAGAATTTACGATTTTTTCTTTTAGCTTTTGAATCAGGAGATAAGAAAATGACCAGCAGCGAACAATATAAGCGTCAAATCATGAATGATTTGGCTGGTGGTGACTCCGAAATGATGCAGGATGCTCCAAGCGATCCTAGCAGCGATTATCAAAATTTTGATGACTTTGCTCAACGTTCCTCTAGAGACGAACGCCGTCAACTGTTTGGGAAGTCTCTACATCCAGACAGCATTCCTGTCAGCCAGATGGAGCCAGAACTGCAAAAAGCGATCGCGCAAATTCAACCCAGCGAACGGGATGATGTGGCGCGGGAGTTCTTCAAGCGGTTAAAGGAAAGAGGACTCAATGACCGCCAGTTGGAGCAACAATTAAGTCTCTCCACGCATCACCCCAGCCGCATGAGTGCAGATGATGTTAGCAAACTGGCTACCTTTACCTATCACACTCATCCTGACATCTTTCAAGATGTATTAGCTGATAAACCAGCTATCATGAAGTTTCTGAGCAATCCAGTGGTTGCCGCTGTATTTGGCATCATGGCAGCTAAGTGGCTCGGCGGTCGCAGGCACTAAAACCCTTTGCGGTTAGACAGCAATAGGTAGTTGAAGAAAAGGCGCTCTAGTCAACTTGGAGCGCCTTTTTCAGTTTGACAACTTAGCAATTGAAGAAATTCAATGTTGCGAGTAGATGTTAGCTGGGCAGTCAATTTTTAGACTTTTCCAGTGCCAATTTAATCTCTGAAGATTCTCCTAAAGCTTCATTTATTACAATCAGCTTTCTCTGATTGTCGGCTCCCAATTGTTGATTGGCATTAAGTAGTTCAATTCCATAAATAGTTCCGTCAGGCGCTATATCTACATTTATTTCATCGCTCACTTGGATGGTTTCTACCTGCACTGTTTTTTCTTGTAAGTAGATATAAGCGACGTTGTATCTAGGAGCGTAAGTTAGTTTCATAAAATATTGTCCTTAAAAGAATTTGACAACTACAGTGATAACCAGGCAGTCTTTTTCGTTTTCTTTAATAGCGATAACCTCCACCTTCTTCGTACCATAAAACTTTCCTCTCCACTCGGCATTGAAGGGAAAGTTACGCCTAAACCCTGTTCGCTCTAATTGAGCAGAAATGTTGCGCCGCCTTCAACAGTGGTAATATAGCAATCGCCAAGGTAATTAGGACGACAAGCATAAGACATGCTCGATTGCATCTCGCAAACAATTAAACTGGTCGAGTTGTTTGCGGATGCGGCTCTTGAGCCAAGACCA
>NZ_JACJOQ010000407.1:0-32335 GCF_014695635.1 Coleofasciculus sp. FACHB-712
GTTTTATCTTCTCCGGCTCCTAAAGTTTGGTTTAAAGGTTTTGGGGAAAGTTCTTTAGATTTTGAGCTATTAGTTTGGATCGATCGACCGCAGGGTAGCGATCCCATTAAAAGTTCTTTAAATTTTTCCATTGAGCATGAATTCCGCGACCGAGGAATCGAAATTCCTTTTCCCCAGCGGGATATACACATTCGCAATTTAGAAGAAATAACACATCGGTTTCATAAAACCAGCGCCACAGATGTTCCTAATGGTAAAGTCAGTTCTCACAATAGTACCATCGCACCCAACCCCAAAGTTCTTCCCAAATCCCCCGATAATTGGACGCTGCGCGATTTGTTGCGAAGAGTTACTTTCTTTGAGTCGTGTACGGATTTAGAACTGCGGCAATTGATTGAGTACGGATATCGACAACTGTTTCCAAACGGACAGGTTGTTTGTCAAGAAAATGACCCCGGCGATTCATTCTATATTATTTTGACTGGCTCTGTAGAAGTGTTTTCTCAAAAAGCAGAGAAATATATTGCAACGCTTCACAAAGGCGAATTTTTTGGAGAAATTTCTTTATTACTGGGAACTCCGCGTTCTGCAACCGTTCGGACTGTGGAAGATGCGATTTTGTTTGTCGTAGACCGCAACGATTTACAAAAGCTTTTAGTCACTCATCAGGAGTTAGCCGATCAGATTGCCCAAAAATTATCAGAACGGCAACAGGCATTACGAGATTTGGGGTTACTGACAGAAGAAGTTTCTGAACAAACTCCTTTAATCCGAATTCGCCAACGAATTCAAAGCCTTTTTGGCATCTAAGAATTAATTCGCTTAAGATAGGCAATTGGATTGACTTTTGATTTAGGAGTTTTGAGCGATCGCTACTTGATATCCTTTATTGATTTTCTCCACATTGAAGCAACTACAAGACTTTAGAAACTGAGAGAAACTCCCTTCAAACTTTAAGTATTTGATAATCTCAGATACTGATTGATTATATTTTTTATGGAATTCTGATCCTAAAGTTTCTAGGGGAATATATTTTTTTAAAGATTCAGATGCTAGACTATTTAACATATTTAATAACACTTGTTCCAGCTCAAGACAGGAGTTAATTTTAGATGAAGAGGCGTGAGCGATCGCTACCCAATAACCCTGCTTATTTTTTTCTACTTTTAATGTAGAACATGACTGTAAAAATTGGGTAAAATTAGTACCTGGTTTTAATTTTTTCACCAGTGCAGTTGGGGATTGACCATATACTTTACTGAATTGTCCACCCAATAGTCCTATTGAGATTTGAGCATCTAGAGACTGAGCTTGCATTGACTGAATAATATTCAAAACTGCATTTTCGAGTTCTGCTAGAGAATTGATACTAGATAAAAGGTGACGTTTCTCCTCTAATTTCCATTCGGGTTTAGGTTCTTCTGGTGCTTTTTGGAGGTGAACAAAAGTTTGTTGTTCGGGTTTAATATTATCAGTATGTAAGTCCGAATCTTGTTTAGTCGTTTTGGGCAATTGACTAATTTTAAACAGTGTTATATATACTTCAGATGTTTCGGGTAGTTGATGAACTACAAAATCCAAGGGTTTATCTATGAAAATATCCTTATCTGTCTTACCGGGACTATAAGTATCAACAATCTGATTGATAGTAATTTTGTGCTTTTCGTAAAATAGCTGAGATAATACAGATAACTTTACCCAATAAATTTTAGCCCGTTCTTGTTCTTCTACGAGCAGGGATTTTAAATAACTAATACATTGCATTAACGGTGGAATAACGGGTAAGTCTTTGGGCGTATAAGTTTCAATTTTACCTGTTTTATAGTTAGATACAGTTATATTAGAACCTTGTCGAAAAACCCGATATACCGTTAGCCCATATTTCTGAAGATGATTACATAGATTGGTCATCACCGTATCTGATGAACAAACTAAGACTTCCTTAACTTTTGGGTAATGTTCGCGGATTGATAAGCCAACTGCTATCATTTTTCCATCAGCGTTATCCCTACCAGCAGGAACGTGAATTAAATCATAGCCACGTTCATGCAATTCCGCATCTAATTTACCCATACGCCGCCAATTTGCAAAGGCAATTTTAACTTGGATAAAGTAAGTGCAGACGGTTGTTAAAAACTTTTCTGTTTCGGTATCGAGTTGTAAGTTTTCGGCATCCAAAAGCAAAATTGCGATATGTTGCTCTGGAATCAGCACTCGCGGCGCTTCTAGTGGATGTGAAAAGGCTGATCCATTTCTGGGAGCTATTTCAGATGCTGAATCGATTAAGATACGAAGTTTTTCTATTAATTTACTAGATATCGGTAATTCTAAACATTGAGGAGTTAAGATTAATCGCAGTAACTTTTGTACTGTTTTAATTAGTGTGTCTCTATCAGGTGCTTTGTTGAATTCTGTTTGCAATTTTAAGAGGAAGGAGGATTGGTAAGGAGCATCACTCCAGGGAACCTTCCGGTACTTTTCAGTTAATAATTTTGGCTGCTGTTTCTGAATAAAAATAATGGTTTGATAGATACAGGAACTAATTTCATTAATGACAGTAGAATCATTTACCGAGGTCGCGCGAACGTTATCTGGCATAGTTTTTTGGGGCTATATTGAGGCGGCTTACCCCTGAAGTCTCTAGGGAGCGCTTTTAGGTTTAGGATTCCCCTCATAATAAAAGAAAGTGCTTTATACTTCTTAATCTTTACTATGGCAAGAGACTTGCGGGGATTCATCAAGCTACTGGAAGAACGAGGGCAGTTACGGAGAATCGATGCCCTAGTTGACCCAGATATGGAAATTGCTGAGATTTCTAACCGGATGTTACAACGCGGTGGCCCTGGGCTGCTATTTGAAAATGTAAAAGGGTCAGCTTATCCGGTAGCGGTGAACCTGATGGGTACAGTTGAACGGATTTGCTGGGCGATGAATATGCAGCATCCGTTGGAGTTGGAGGAACTGGGCAAAAAGCTGAGTATGTTGCAACAGCCGAAGCCACCGAAGAAGATTTCTCAGGCGGTGGAATTTGGCAAGGTGCTATTTGATGTGCTGAAGGCGAAACCGGGGCGCGATTTTTTCCCAGCCTGTCAGCAAGTGGTTATCCAAGGCGATGATCTGGATCTGAACCAATTGCCGCTCATTCGTCCTTATTCTGGGGATGCTGGCAAGATTATCACGTTGGGCTTGGTAATTACCAAGGATTGCGAGACGGGGACGCCGAATGTCGGTGTTTATCGCCTGCAACTGCAATCGCACAACACGATGACGGTGCATTGGCTATCGGTGCGGGGTGGTGCGAGACATCTACGCAAGGCGGCGGAACAGGGGAAAAAGTTGGAGGTGGCGATCGCACTCGGTGTTGACCCTCTGATCATCATGGCTGCGGCAACGCCGATTCCAGTCGATTTATCAGAATGGCTGTTTGCCGGACTCTACGGCGGTTCTGGGGTGCAGTTGGCGAAGTGTAAGACGGTAGATTTAGAAGTGCCAGCCGACTCGGAATTTGTCCTAGAGGGCACGATTACACCGGGGGAAGTGCTGTCAGATGGCCCTTTTGGCGATCACATGGGTTATTACGGCGGTGTCGAGGATTCGCCATTGATTCGCTTCCAGTGTATGACGCACCGCAAAGACCCAATATATATGACAACTTTTAGCGGTCGTCCGCCAAAAGAAGAAGCGATGATGGCGATCGCGCTGAACCGCATCTACACGCCGATTTTGCGACAACAAGTTTCAGAAATTGTTGATTTCTTCCTGCCAATGGAAGCGCTGAGTTATAAAGCGGCGATTATATCCATTGATAAGGCATATCCGGGTCAGGCGCGACGGGCTGCTTTGGCTTTTTGGAGTGCTTTACCTCAGTTTACTTACACCAAGTTTGTGATTGTCGTAGATAAAGACATTAACATCCGCGATCCCCGTCAAGTGGTGTGGGCAATTAGTTCTAAAGTTGACCCGGTGCGAGATGTTTTTATTTTGCCGAATACGCCTTTTGATACTTTGGATTTCGCCAGTGAAAAAATTGGTTTAGGCGGACGTATGGGAATTGATGCGACCACGAAAATTCCTCCTGAAACCGAACATGAATGGGGCGAACCTTTGGAATCCGATCCAGATGTGGCGGCGATGGTGGAACGACGCTGGGCAGAGTATGGTTTAGCCGACTTGCAATTAGGAGAAGTTGATCCGAAATTGTTCGGCTACGATATGAAGTAATTGTTTGGCACCAGCACTAACGCTGGTGTTAAATAATTGGGAAAATTATGGCTAAAAAGGCGAACAAGGCAGCATCAAAGCTAACCGTAGGATTAGCGCTATCTAGCATGAGCTGGGTTATCAATACTGGCACGGCTAATCTTAGCGTATTAGCACAACCAGTTAATGAAAAAAAATGCGATATTTCTGCGGTTGTCATAGACAAAGATCCGCAAGGTTTAAATGTGCGTAGTGGCCCAAGTAATAATAGTCGAATCTTGGGAAAAATCCCCACATACGAGTCAGTTGATATCATTGCTTCTTCTGGAAATTGGGTAAAAATTAGGAATGCTTATAGAGAAATTGGTGGCTTTCAGGGAACTGGCTGGGTGTTTTTGCCCATGTTAGGCACCTCAACGAGGGGCTATGAAACGAATGGGGTTAATCTTTATGCCAGTCCCAGTCAGCAAAGCCGAAAAATTGCACGAGTTCCACGTAGAACCGATGTTAAATTAATAGGCTGTCAGGGACAATGGGCGCAGATTGAATATCGAGGTGTTAAGGGTTGGCTGAAAAGTGACGATCAATGTGGTGTAGGCACAACCTGTTCTTAATTGTTTTGCGGGGTTCAATAGATTAGGTTTATGAGCTAGTGCGATCGCTATCAGACGCAGATGTGGCTTGGGCTGATAAATTGTTGCGATCGCAAGCTTTACGGTAGTTCAAGCTTGAAGAGGCGCGTAGGAGGAAGTCTGAGGCGATCGCGATCGCCTGCTGTGTCTTTTCTATAGCTTAAGTAAATTTTATTGAGAATAGACCCACAAAGCCCCAAGGTTGACTGCCTTGGGGTTTTGCTTTACCAATTACAGGCGATCGCATATCCCAAATGGCTTACAGACGCCAATAGGCAGTTGAACGTTTGAATTTGTAATCCATCTTAAAGCTCAGAGTTCTGAGTTTTAAGATGACACGAAACCACGAGGATTGCATTGCCCTTCTTGAACAAATTCGCTGGGGTGGAAAGCCAAAGTGTCCCTACTGCGAATCAACTAATGCTACACCAATGAAGAATCAACGCAGATACCACTGTAATACGTGCTTTACTTCATATAGCGTTACAGTTGGTACTCTTTTCCATAAAACTTATGTAGACTTGGAAAAATGGTTTCTGGCTATTCCTCTGGTATTAAATTCGCCCGAAAGCATCAGTGTACGTCAGCTTGCTAAGGAGATTGGGGTTAACAAGAACACAGCCTGTTATATGATTGCGCGTCTCCGTAAAGCAATGATTGAAGAACCGAAACTGCTACAAGCGCTTGTGGAAGTCGAGCAGTTATAATCTTGTGGTTAAACTTGAGAATATCCGCAAGAATCTACTGGCAATGCTTTCAACTGTGCAGATTTATCTGAGTATTAGCCTTGATCTATGTGTTCAAGGCGTTAATCAACAAGGAGGGTATGATGTTGCTTGTAGCTATTTCTAGTTCTATATCAGTTGCATTGATTCTATTGCTTTTTGGAATTGTAATTGCTGGGGCAGTCTACCTTAGTAGTTGCGGTTCAACCAATGTCAATTTTAATTTTGTTGCATCAATGAGCTTAGTAGTTACTTTAAGTGCGTTTATTATGAATTTTGCTCTTATCCCCTTTTTTAAAAAAGTAGAAGAAGAAGCAAAACAAAAAACCCAAAACGATTTAATGTCAGGAATCACACTTGAATTTGAAAAAATTAAAAAGGATATAGAAAAATCCGGAATTTCTACCTCAGCAGTTCAAGAGTTAAAAAAAGAAATAGACGGTTCTTTAAACAAAATTGAAGCCTTTGAGAAACGCGGTGATGCTTCTAGAAAAGCTTCAAAATGGTTGAAACCTCGAAATAGACGAAAATTAGCGATGCAATTAACCTATTTTGTAAACAATAATACAGACTTTAATATTAGAGAAGAAAAAGAATTTTTTGGACATATGTTAATATGTATAACTTGGCTTTATTCCTGCCTAAAAAACAATTCAACTCAAAAAGATATTAAACCCGATTTGAAAGGATATGAACCTAACAAATTTATACTATATGAAAGTGGAATTAAGCACCTTGAAAAGCTGATACCAGAAACATTGCCATCTGAATCATTTGATATGATAAAATTTTATACAGATCAACTGTTGGAGTATCTTAATACATAAAGAATATAAGATAAAACTAGAAAAAATATCAAATTTATTTAGGCTTACGCCTCCTAAGTAGCCAACGATTTAAGGAATCGGATAGCGTCCAATTTGTGCTATTCTTTGTATCTTCAATTAATTTATCATGTTCTTGATGCTGTTGTCTTTCATGGGCAACGAGAGCAGCATGCTCTTCAGATAAACGGTCTTCAATACTTGTTAAACGCTGGACAATATTGTCACGCTGATTTTTTGGTAAGTTAGCTATCTCTGAATGTAAGCTATTCTTGAACTCACGGAGAGCTTTCAAAGTATTAGATAAATCTTCTATGAGGTCTGATAAATTAACTATTGGCATTTGATTTTTATGAAGCCACACTGGATAGGAAACTTCTTCTGATAAATAAATGTATTCATCTATCCGTGGGAAGTCACTATCTATGGATGGGACACTGAAACTTTATCTGTTCACCTGCACAAGGAATCAAACGTTTTGAAATATCAGGGATAATACGCGATCGCTCTCCTCTGCCACAATGAAGAAAACTTTTACACACAATATTCTTATGAGTACCCAAGTCACTCTTACCCTGCCAGATGAGGTTTACCGTAGAGCTGAGCGACTGGCACAACTAAGCAGCCGAGATGTCGCTGATGTCCTGGCAGATACAATTGAGCTTTCACTATCACCACTTGGTATACAGTCGGAAGCAATTAAACCAATATCAGCCTTATCTGATGATGAAGTGATGGCTTTAGCGCAGCTTCGGATGGAACCGGATCAAGACCAAAGTCTGAGTAGACTGTTGGACAGACAACAAGATGGGACACTTACACAAACACAACGTTCCGAGTTACTAGCGCTGATGCAGGTTTACGAAGAAGGCTTGTTATAGAAAGCCC
This sequence comes from Coleofasciculus sp. FACHB-712, assembly GCF_014695635.1. Classification (NCBI taxonomy): domain Bacteria; kingdom Bacillati; phylum Cyanobacteriota; class Cyanophyceae; order Coleofasciculales; family Coleofasciculaceae; genus Coleofasciculus; species Coleofasciculus sp. FACHB-712. The sequence goes on from NZ_JACJOQ010000407.1 coordinate 7,270, forward strand.
AAGCAATGAGTGAAGCAGTACGACGCGGCTTGATGGAACCTTGTCGAACGAGAGGGCTTTCGGGATGGTCAACACTTTCATGATTGTCAGTTTTACATCAGCACTCAATCCCTGTGTGCCAACCAATTTCTAGCCGACACCATTGGACATTGGGGTATTGAAAACCGGCTCCATTGGGTTAGAGATGTTACCTTCGCTGAAGACTTTCCACCCCGACGCCGTGGCAATGCTCCGGTTAATTGGGCAATTTTACACAATTTTTTCATTACCATCGCCAGATTTCTTGGTTTCCGAACTATCCCTCAGGCGCAACGCGCTTTAGCCAATCAACTCTACCAAGTTTTTTCTCTTCTTGTATGAAACCACCCTGAAGCGAGGAGGGGCAGGGGTGGAGTTAAACTCCCCGTCTCTAGACGAGATTGATTGCGTCAGGAAAAGATTTTCCTATTTATCCGCATCGTCTGGATAAATGGGCGATCGCTGCCACCAATGCTAATGGTTTCACTGGCTTCGCGACGTGTGTCTGAAAGCCAGCTTTGACAGCCCGCGAGCGATCTTCTTCTCTGGCATACGCTGTCAGAGCCAAAGCTGGAATTCCCTTTTGTTGTGCATCCAGCGCCCTAACTTTGCGGATAAAAGTATAGCCGTCCTCGTTCGGCATATCGATGTCGCTCACCAGGACATCCGGACGCCAATCCGAAGCATCGTCAGTTAAGACTGCCATTGCCTCTTTTGCGGATGCAACTGCCATCACTTCGCCTCCGTAGTGTTGCAAGATAACCGTCAGCAACTCACGGGCATCGGCTTCATCATCTACTACCAGCACTCGCAATCCGTTGAGTCCTGGAGGACACTCTGAGAGTCCTTCGTCGTCTCTTGTCCAGAATCCCTGCTCGATATCCTTTGGCTCGATGAGGACAGCGAGGATCGGCAGCTTCACTGTAAAGGTTGCGCCTTTTCCTTCTCCCGGACTTTGGGCAAAGACCGTACCTCCGTGCAGTTCTATCAAGTGGCGGGCGACGGCTAACCCCAGTCCCAGTCCGCCGTATGACCGGGTGATGGAGCTATCAGCTTGACGGAAACGATCGAACACATAGGGGAGAAAGTCGGCAGCGATTCCCTGTCCGGTGTCGCTGACTTGAATCTCAACCCAAGAGTTGCTCCGCTCCAGCCGCACCTCGACTCGCCCCCGTTTGGGTGTAAACTTCACTGCATTCGACAGTAAATTCCATACAACTTGCTGCAAGCGGTCGGGATCGCCGCAGATTAGCCCTGCGGAGGAATCAAGAAAAGACTCCAATCGAATCGACTTGGCAATAGCCGCCGGTTGGATGGTCGCGATCGCAGCTTCAATGACGGAGGATAGCTCCAGCGGACGGACATAAAGGCGAAATTTCCCCTGAATAATCCGCGAAACATCCAGCAAATCCTCAATTAGCTGTGTTTGCAACCGAGCATTACGCTCAATTGTCTCCATTGCCCGCACAATAATCGCTTCGTCAAGCTTCCGAGTCCGAAGCAACTGAGTCCATCCCAGCATTGAGTTGAGGGGGGTGCGAAGCTCGTGAGAGAGGGTTGCTAAGAACTCATCCTTCAGGCGGTTGGTTTCTTCAGCTGCCATTCTCGCCTGTTGTTCGTAAACGAGCAGTTTTTCGCGCTCTTGTTCGGCTTGCTTGCGCTCGGTAATGTCTATACAAGAGCCGATATAACCGACAAAGCTCCCGCCTGGAGTCAGCCGGGGAACGCCTCGATCGAAAACCCAGCGATACTCGCCATCAAAGCGCCTCAGGCGGTATTCCATGTCAAAATTTTCGCGGGCATCAAAGGCAGTGCGGTATGTTTCTACACACTCCTGAAGATCGTCAGGATGGAGGCTTTGCGTCCAACCCATGCCGATTGATTCTTCTAAAGTCCTGCCAGTAAAGTCGAGCCAGCCTTTATTAAAATAATTACAAGTTTTGTCGCAATCGCACATCCACAACATCACGGGAGCCATATCTGCCATCAGGCGAAATCGTTGTTCGCTTTCCCGCAGCGACTCCTGCGATCGCTGGCGCTCGGTAATGTCGCGGTAAGCGATCGCGATACCCGCTACACTCTTCACATCTAGTAAATTATTGGCGATCGCTTCAAAATCTCGCCAAGAGCCATCGACTTTCTGGATGCGAAACTGTGCGGTAATTTTGCTGGTTGGAGAGTTGCTAGTTGGAGAATTCAGTGCATCTGCTAATAGTTTCTCTCCTTGGGGGCGATCGCTCGGATGAACAATTTCAATTGCTTTTTTCGAGAGCCAATTTTCCGGTTCGTAGCCCAAAATCGATTGAATGGAGGCGCTGGTGTAGCGAATCGTGCCATCAGCTGCAACAATCACAAGAATGTCAGAGGCATTCTGCGCTAAAGCCCGGAACCGCTCTTCGCTTTCCCGCAGTGCCTCTGCTCTGGCAAGCTCAATTTTTAGCCGTCGATCGAAGACAGAACCCAGCAGCGCTAGCGCCAGCACGATCGTCGTGGCAATTCCAATTTCAACTGCCAGCCAAGAATTGTCCATCATCAGGGACAACTCCATCCCGGAGGGATTGGTTGATTGATAGCTTACCGCTGCCATCCCGGTATAGTGCATCCCTGCGATCGCGCATCCCATGACAATCGCGCTGCCGATCTTTCGCAAGTTCCCGATTAATGTCGCCGCTGTACGCAGATGAAAAGCTAACCACAAGGCGAGCCAGGAAGCACTAATGCCGATCGCCATCGAAACTGCTACCAGTCTAAGGTCATAGGTAACGGTCGCTTCTAACCGCATCCCCGCCATGCCTGTATAGTGCATCGCGGCAATGCCACAGCCCATGAAAATGCCACCCGCGAGTAATCTTCGCCAACCCATTTGTTCGCGGCTAACGATATACAAAGCTGCGCCGGAAGCGATCGCTGCGACTCCCATCGAAACCAAGACGGTGGGGAAATCGTAAGCCATTGAGATTGGCAGGCAATAGGCGAGCATTCCGATAAAATGCATCGACCAAATGCCACTTCCCATCGCGATTGCACCTCCCGCTAGCCACAGCTTCCGCCCACGTCCTTGAGCCGCCGTGACTCGTCCCGCTAAATCCAGCGCCGTGTAGGAAGCGGCGATCGCGATCGCCATCGAAAGCACAACCAGACGTAAATCGTAGGTTGCTATCATCTCTTGGGCTGCATCATTGATTCCCTTCATCTCTATACTGAACGCTGAGATTGTGGTGGCAGTCGCAATCTCTCACGATCGGATTGCCTAATTCAAGTGTTTAAATTTTATCGGAGCAGCGGTTGAAAACTGTTTAACCTTCAGGAATAGCCTGAGTATATCTTCCTATGAGTTAATCTTATGGAAATCGAGGAGAAGGAACAGAGAACGAGGTAGAATGCCCCTGCACCCCTACCCTTTTTACTTGTCCTTTTTCACCTGCCTTTTTTACTTCTGGCGTTCGCCATTTTTGCCAAACCGAGTTTCTTGTAACGTTGTGCCAATGCCTTGAATGATGCCGCGTCCAATTAAGCCAATGCCTCTGCCGATTACTTGCGTGAGGACGTAAACAACACCGCTACCTAGGAAGGCAACCGTTGAGCGCAGACGTGGCGCGATCGCATCTCTAGTTTCTAGCGCTAGCGTACAAGCGAGTTGGGCACCCCTGAGTTGCTGTAATTCATCAGTGCGGGGGGCATAAATAGAGATTTTTTTGATTCCAATGCCACCTAGCGCTAGCAGAAGATATCGGCTTTCAAAAATTGCGGTTGGCTCACCCACATATCTTTCTAAACGATATTTCCACGATAGATTGTTCCGAAATCGAGCAATTTCCCGCGATGAAATTAACCGTCTATCGTAAAAAATCTGCTTAATTGCTTCCACATCTGCGAAATAGTTCAGCAGGGGTTGGACAACGCTATTGGCAATTTGAATTAATAAATTCTCCAAGATAACTTCTGCTCGATCCCGCGCTTCCGGTGTCCCAAAAGAGTAGGAAACATTATCAATCATCAGCGAAGTTTGAAAAAGCAAATAGTTGATGATTTCGACAACCAGAGGAATTTTATCTAGAAAAGATTGTTGAATAATTGTTGCATCGTGTAACAATGTATTGACAATATCTACTTCAAGCTTTCCAACTTGAATTGTGCAATATTTGCCAAAAAAATCAGTGGTAGACGCTTGCCACAAATCCCGCAGAATCAGCGAGTGCTTCAGAGCGATCGCTTCCGGCTGTAGCTGGGAAAAGCGCAGTTCCTCTAAGACATCCTCGAATTTACGCAAGATCAGATAAAGCAATTCCCGTTTCTTTTCTTCCAGCAGAATATCAATTTCCAACGGAGAGCCAGTCAGATTTTTTAGCCCAAATTGAAGTTTATTTAAAGTAGCGTCTAGCAGGGGGCTGAGGATCGAGGATTCAGAAAGTGCTGAGGACTGAGTCGCGAGTGTTGAGTCTAACGAGGGATTATTTCTTCTCCTCGGTTCCGGGGTAGGGAGAGGAATCCCACTGCGGCGATCGCGACTTCCCGATCTAGGTGGGTTGAGGAGGTCATTCGGGTTTTCCCCAAGGGGGTCAGTAAAACCCGTCCCTGCCACCTGATTTCTTGCGCCGGTCGTCGCCACAGGTAACAGCTGTTTGACCAGCCAACGGGCTGTCCGCAATTCTCGTCGCCGTCCCGTTAGGATGAACCAGTCTAGTGTCGAAAGATTGGGGTTTTGTACTTGGTTTGTCACCTGGGCGATCGCGGTATCGATTTGCCGTAGTCCCGACTGACGGATTTGCCAGAGCAAGGATGAACGACTTTGTATGACATCTGAGGCTTCTACAGGCGCGTCGTTTTGCGTCTGTACGAGTTCTGACCAGTAAACTTCCCCAACGGCTACCTGACGAAGCGCTGGAACCAGAACCGAGAGATCGGTGCCTTTGGGGCAATAGCCCTCGACGCCTAGGGTTCTGGCTGCTATCAGTTCCTCTGGCGTGAGTCGTTGGCTGAGAAGGAATATCGGTAATTTCGGGAATTGCGTCTTTAATTCCTGGCACAGCTGCAACCCGATCGATCCCCCCAAAGACAAGTTAGAGCGACCTAGGTTTAGTTCTAAAATCACCAGATTTGGAGCGTTGTCTGTACCAACTCCATCTGCCAAGGTCTGCAAAGCGTCAGCAACGCTATCCGCCTGGGCAACGACTTGCAGGTCGGGAAACGACGCCAAAGCGGTGCTAAGACCCAACCGAAAAATCGGGTCATCATCGATTAGCATCAACTTGAAGCGGCGAACAGTCCCAAGGGTATCCGCTACGCGATCGCTCATCAACAACCTCCTGCTTCACACCGCTTTCTCCCTGCTATAACAGATTACTCATTCCAGGGGCGATGCGAACAGAGCGCGATCGCGTACCTTGGAAGCGAGGATAACGCCTCGCGCAGAAAAAGTCAGTTCGCCACGCTTGTACTTTCCCTTGTATTTTCCACAGAGCGCGATCGCTGCTATCTAACTATTTTTTTGGGAAATTTATCTTAAATCGTCCTAATTTAATCTTCCCCTCTTTTTAGTTCAAGCTAAAGAAAAAGTTGTAGATTTTATAGTGGACAAGACCCACGAAATGTGATTAGGGCGGGCATTGCTCCCCCTGCTACTACAGAAACATCATCATCTAGTTCTTGTATTGAAAATTGAGTGGCTATTTCTATAGTCAGATATTTAGCAATTAGAAGCTCTAACTATAGAATTATGCTCAGACTCGACATCTCCTATAAGCTAACGAAGACATACAAAAGCTGGAAATCATTCAAAGCAAGAAGCTTTGGATGAATCATAAATAGGAGGCTTTCTAAGCCACAAACGGTGCATTTATGAGCATCTTGTGTTTTTGAAAGAGGAACTGACGCTGATGACAGCAAAATTTTTTAAGTCAACCATCAAATCCCTGAGCATTCTTTCTGCGGTTGCCTCGCTCCCGCTACTCTTGAACGGGATGAGTGCAAACGCTGCCGGGATTAGTGCTTCTCAGATCAACCCTGAGATCGAAGAAATGCCCATTGATATGCACGGTGGGAGCTATGAACAGCCAACAAGACAAGCGCAGCTGATTCCCGATCCCACCGGGCGTAATGAAGGGCCAACTGTGCCCGCTGAAAACATAGCACCTGCAAAATTTAATCCCCTTGCCCGCTATTCTCCCTCACCCGCGCCGATGCTAAAAAGCGGTAGTCAGGGAGCAGTAGTGACAGAAGTTCAGACAGTATTAAAAGATCGAGGACTCTATAAAGGCGGAATTGATGGCGTATATGGGTCGCAAACGCGCTCAGCCGTCATCGCCTTCCAGCAGTCGAGAAACTTAAGCCCGGATGGGATCGTTGGCCCTCGGACTTGGGAAGCGATGATTGCAGCTTAAAGCAGATACAGAACGATGGGCACGCTCCTGCTGGAGAGTGCCAATAAAAGAGAAAATGCTGAAAAAGTCAAGCAGCTAAACAAACAAAGGCTGCCTATGCAGCCTTTGTTTGTTTAGCCCCAGGATGAGAGGCTGGGGGGAATTGTCCAAACCTTGGGAAACTTTACTGTCCCTTCTCGGTGAGGGAGATCGACAGCGTCAATAATTCCCCTCCGGCTCACTATTCGTTTGAGATTCAGAGGAACTGTCTTCGATAGACTGCTGAAGTTCAGCTGCCTTTTGTCTTTCTATTAAAATGGCTTCTCGTTCAGATGCCCAACGAGCGATCGCTCCTTGCGCTTCTCGATACAGTGCCCGACCGTAGCGAATCCTAGAAGCCTTATTAATTGCCGCAGTGAGCCGCCCATTAGCCGCTAAAGCGTTCGCCTCGTTAAGAATCGGCGTATCTTCAGCGATTTGAATTTGTGTTACCCAATCGCTCAGCGATGCCTGTGCCTCAGAGTACAAAGCACGTCCAGGAGCGATTTTGGAGGCAGCTGCAACCGCCGCCTGGAGATTTCCCTGCTGAGCCAAACCTTTCGCTAAATCTAGGATCGGTCGGTCTTCCATCGTTTGGATAGCTTTCGTCCATTGGGCGATATAGGTTTGTGCCTCTATCCGCAAAGGCTGACCCAGCTTAATCCGGCTTCCCTCCTCAACCGCCGCCCTCAAACTTTCTAGAGTTCCCGGTGTTGCCAGCTGTTTGGATCGGGCAAGGGCGATTCGGTCTTGAATTTGTTGAATTTGCTTCCGCCAGTGGGCAATTTGAGTTTGGGCTTCGATGCGTCCGGGTCGTTTGGGCGCGATCGCTTGGGCTTGGCTAATCGCAAATTCAAATGCCAACGGTTGATCGAAGCTGGCTATTGTTTCGGCAAATTGCATTTGCAGCCGATCTTGTAAATTAGATTGCCAAAGCGCCTCGGTCACTCGTGCTTGCTGGCGAAGCGGACTTTTTGGGGAAATCTGACGCAGCGCCGCTTGCGCCTCTAGGAAGCTGAGGATTTTATTTTCCTGAGCAACTGCATAAGAACGACTCAGTTGAATCCAATCTTGAGCTTCCTTATAAACTGAAGTCTTCGGAGGAATCAGCTGGGCGGCGGTAATAGCACGGTCAAACTCTTCCTTCTCGAAATGCTCGGCAGTTATTTTTAGCAACTCCTGGCTCCAGAGATTGATTTCGGCTTTTGCCTTTGATTTGACATAGGTGTTGGGGTTCACCTTTCCTGCCAGGGCGATCGCTGGCGCGTATCCCTCAGGTGTCTTGGCTTCGGCAAATGTCTGCGCCTCTTCTAACTGTTGCCAAGCTTTTTTTTCCTGAGTCATCCGATCGATCAGTTTATCCAGTTGTTTTTGATCCCAGTAGCGGTTATCGAGGCGAGACAAAGCCTGTATTTGCAAAGAAGCTTCAAACCACTTTTGTTCTTTTAAAGTTGCTAAGAATTTTTTGGTAATCTCCTCACCCTTCCGCCAATCCCCTTGCCATTGTTTCATCGCTGCTTGCACCTCTGGATACAAGGGGCTAGAGGAGGGAACTTGGCGGGCAATGGCGATCGCTCCCTTTAAATCTCCTTGGTCAATTTTCTGACGGGCGATCGCCAAGAGCGATCGCGACCAGTCTTCCATCAGCCGAGTCGCTTCTGGATACACCGGGTTATCGGGGGACAAGCTCTTGACGAACTTCATTGCCTCCACCAGCTGCTCTAACTTGCCCGACTGAGCCGCCTGCTGGGCGCAAGTCAACCGATCCATTTCCGGAGCCAAAGGCGACATATTTTTACAGTTAACTTGGGGAGGAATCGTTGCCAGCAAGAAGAAAGCCGCGAGTGCCGTCCCACCCAACCCGAAGATGATACTCAGCCACAACAGCCACCACTGCCAAATCTTATTTCGCCGTCTCAGCGGTGTCAGAGGCGGCTGCATCGCTGAGGCAGGGGCTTCAGTTTGCTCCGCATCCTCGTCCCGGAGCTTGGTGGCAGATGCGCTGGCATTCGAGACGACTCTAATTACCAGTTTGCGTCCCTGCCGTTGCCGCAATCGGTTTGCCGTGCGTACTTGAAATTCATGTAATTGTCTTTTCACTACCATCTCACTACCACTACCCTTGAGTCCTCGTTTTGCTGCTCCTGCTTGATGACATCGATCCGGAGCCGAATCGCCGTCAGCGTAAAGGGTCTAAAACTGATAATAAAAGCTTTAAGTTTGTAGGGGTAAAGCTTTTGTGAGTGAATTTAGAGATCGAGCTGATTTTTTGCACCCGTGCTTCGCTCTTACATAAGTTATCCTGAAATTCAACTCAATTAGGGATGATGAAAAACAGCTTCTACCCCATTCATCACGATTGGTCGGCACACCAGCCGCCTACACTCCCGATAACATGACTAATAAGTGGCATATTGAGTTATTTCCTAGAATTGAGGTGGGATGAGCCTTAGCATTCGGCATTGGCTGGCGGAACGCAACATTGAACTGGCAACCTTGAGGCACCCAGGCACTCAGATTGCCGGGATTGCCTTTCGCATTGTCCGGGATATGGAACTCAAGAGCCTGACACCTTTTGATATTAGTGTCTTAGCGGAAGTCTTAGAACTACCTTTGAGAGCAGCTTGGGAAGTGGCAGGCGTAGCTTCCCAACTTTGTGTGGGGTTGCTGCGTATCCTGAGTCAAAAAAAGCCCCTGAAGCGCAACGAAGGAACCTGGCTAACTTTCCAAGTTGCTTACCTGAACGCCTTACAAGGAATTTTAGAACAAGAATCTCAACTGAGAAGACCGTGGTTGTCTCGTGCAGGCGTCCCAGGCGAGTCAGAAGACTTGTACGGGCAGGTCTGGGATGCGCCCCTTTCCGATCCCCAGTTGCAAGCCTTACTGAAAACTTTGCGTCCCGGACGCCTCACCGATAGTCAGGCAGAACAAGCGCTGAGTATGGTGGGCGACTCCTTTCTCGTGCAGCAGATGAATAGTACGGGCATTGCCTGGTTGATCGCTAATGGTGCCGAGGAAACAGAAGCCAAGCTAATCGCCCAACGCCTGGTTCACGGACTCCCAGGATATTTACTTGCCGCGATCGCTGAAAATGCCTTGCCGCTGGCACAATTACAGAAATTTGTCCAGCTAGGGAATTTATCAACTTGGCAGGATACTCCTGGTGCGGGAAACCCGGAGCGGAAGCGTTCTGGGTTCTCCACCACTTTGAATTTTGAGCCAAATCAAAACTCAGACTTAAACACGCCACAATTTTCGCTGAACCTCGAACGAGAACGCTATCGAGCCAGCCTTCTACAATCTTTGAGCGAACCGTTACTGGCAGAACCTTTTGCCCTAAAGGATTTATACGTCCCCTTGAAGGGAGTGCTGCTCGAAGAAAGCTCCACCCGGTTAGAGACGAAAAATCCCAAGTCAGATCCGACCACGACACCGCTTGCCGCTAACGCCGTACCTGCGAAACCCGTGGATTTAATGGAGTGGGTCACGGCTCAACTCAATGATACGAGCAGCATTGCGGCGATCGAGAGTCTTCCGGGCACGGGCAAGACCAGTTTTTGCCAAATATTGGCATCGACCGTTGCTCAGGAGCTTTACCCTAGATGGATGCCAGCGTTTATCCGACTCAAGGACGCTACCTTGGGGCAAACTTTGGAGCAAACCCTGAACTCTGCCTTCCCTTGGGGCAGATTTACAGATGCAGATGGTTGGCTTTCACCAATGCATCCTCCTTGCTTGTTGATTCTGGATGGCTTGGATGAATTGCCCCGCTCAAGCCACGCAGGGCGTCATTACCATGCCTTCCTGAACCAGCTGATGCAGTTTCAAGGGGAAGCAATGGCGTCTTTTGAGGGCACGCCCCGCCACAAGATTATTCTGACCAGCCGGACAACTGGAAGAGAAGGAGAATATTTCGATCTTGCCTCTACTCTGATACCTTTGCCTCACGATTTGCGGCGGCGGATTGCAATTCAGCCAATGGAACACGAGGAGTTCCGGGAGTGGTTCAAGCAGTGGTCGAAACTGCAATCGAAAGCGATCGCTCAAGGATATTTCGCCTTTGTCAAAGAAAGAGGCGGCTTTTCGACTCGTCCCGTTGGCACCCCAGGCGCTGCTAACGTACTCGCCGCCCTCGTCCGCAAGCCTTTGATGCTCTATCTACTGGGTATCTTGCATCGAGATGGACTGCTCAACGACACGATCTTTCACCTGACATTACCCCAAGCGAAGTTTGAAATTTACGACCGGATTTGCCGCTGGCTTTTGGCATACCCCGAAGCTGGCAGCGGTTCCATGCCTTTTGTGATTCGGGAAGGTCTGGCTCATGCTTACCGCAGCAATGATGCGATCGCTCATCTCCTGCAAAACCGACGCCCCCAAGACCTACGCCACCAGATGCAAGTGGCGGCACTGACCATTCTGCAAACAGGTCGCCATCAAGCCCCCCAATCCGCTGTAGAGGCGACCTTTACCAGAATGGTGACGGAGTCACAGAAACCGATAAACCCCCGCTTACAGCCGTCAGATGACACCCTGCCAGCCTTTTTCTTCCACACTCATCACTCAGCGATCGAGTTTTCTCACCGCAACCTGGGAGAATATCTCTGCGCTGAAGAAATTGCCACTCAGCTGCAAGCCCTCACCCTACCAGTCCAAGATACCTACGGTGAATTCACCTTTGCGATCCACTCGCCGGTTAATGTAGCCCAGCATCTTTATCAATTACTGGGTTATGGCGTATTGTCAGTTGAAATCGAAGACATGGTAATTGAGCGACTGCGGCGGATTTTTGAGCGCAACCCGGCTCAGTTTAGCTTCAATGTTTTGTTTGAACGCCTCTATCGGTTTTACCGCACCTACTGTCGAGGTCGCTGGCTAGATGAAGGAATCGCCCACCAGTGTCATACCCAGTTGCAGGCGTTGCACAACCCCTTAAAAATCTTGCAAATCGATGCCGCCGTTGGGCTGAATGTCTTCTTGTTGCTCAGCGCGATCGCAAAGCAGATGCGCGAAGCACATCTCGGTCATCGGGCAACGCAGATTTCTTTCTGGCCTTGCGGCAACCCCGACCTGCCATCTGAATTTGACGCCGAAGCACTGCTGACTTTAATCGGTCGCACTGTTGTCCTATCTCCCACCGCCTTTTGGCAGAGGGCGCGGCACAGCCTCAGTCAATTACAGCTACGCTCTGCCTGTTTGAATCATGCTCTGTTAGCAGAGGCTAACCTCTGGCAAACTAATCTGTTAGCGGCTGAGCTAGCAGGAGCCAATTTAGCAGGTGCCAACCTCCAGCAAGCTAATTTGTCTTGGGCGAATCTCTCCGGTGCTGACTTATCAGGAGCCAATCTTGCTGGAGCAAGGCTTGAAGGGGCAAACTTAACCGGCGCTAACCTGCAAAGAACTAATCTTACGTTAGCGAACATCACTCATGCTTGTCTGTTTCAAGCCCAGTTAGATGACCAGAACCACTACTTTGCCAGGAAAAATGGTGCCCTATTTTCCTTGGAAGAGTTCCAGGCATACATTCAAAGATTACCCCGTCTCAAACAGGCTGGAAGCGCTCAGGACAAAGGCAGTGCAGATTCTGAACCTACAGTGTTTCTGATAGAAAGTGCCGAAGGAGAACCGATGTTGCCAGAAGCACCTACGGAGGACGAAGACGATGAAACGGTGATTGCAGAAACTTCTTCTACCCTAGGGGAACCCTTAGCATTCCAAGAAGCTCCGAAGGTAGATTCCCAATACGATGATGAGACGGCGCTAGTAGAAAACCCTCAACGAAGCAACTAGCTGTTGAGGGTGTTAAAAACTCTAGAACCCTATGAAGTATTCGTTAGGTTTCGCTAACGCCCAATCCCACTTACTAGCGCTAGTGGGTCTATTAGTAAATGTTAGGTAAAGGAAATTTGGAGCAGCGATTTAATCTCCAGTTTTCCCACCCTCAGTTAGCCCACTTAATCAAACTAGACAGCCTGCTACAAGCGTTTTTCACTAAATTTTAATCAGCCTGTAGTTACGCAAAATTTTCCGTCCCTACAAACGGTTTAAAAAATTATTGATATAGCAGCAATCGGTGTTAAAAAGTGGATTCTACCGTCTACTGATTACCCGTTCTCCGCTTGAGACCCAGATTCCGGTAATTTGTACCCGTAGAAGTTAATGCAATATTCACTAATCCGAACCCCTGTTTGTTGTTCAATTTCTTTAAGCAGGGTTTCAGGCAGTTCTACATAAATATCCAAAATCTGATTGGTATCCAGACAGTTTACGTGGCTGTGAGCGTCGCTGATATTGCCGTACAAACGACCATCCGCACGCTCAATACACTCAATAATGCCTTGAACCGATAGCGCTTCTAAATTTTGATACACGGATGTATGACCGATGTCCTTACCTTGGTGGTTCAAGCGGTCATAAATTTCTCGCGCCGACAGGTGTTCTTTCGCTTGCCACAGCAATTCCAGAATGAAGCGGCGTTGACGGCTCACGCGCATACCCAGCGCTTGACACCGATTTAAGGCATCCTCTAACGAGCGAATAGGTTTAACCGCTGCCGCTTCTTTTTGCATACTTTAGACTTTGACACGCTTGCCTGCTAATCCAAACTCATTTCCACTTTAACCTAGCTATTCTCGGAATGTCCACCGTCCCAATATTCTAGGACAGCACTATCGAGTGCAGCCGATTAATTGATTCTATTGTTGCAGTAAATTTTCTTCTAGAAGCCGGGCGATCATGGCGGTTCTAGAAGTGACACCTAACTTGCCAAAAATCCGGCGTAAATAGGTAGCAACTGTCCAATGGGTAATGCCCAGCTGATTCCCAATACACTTGTTGGGAAGACCCTGTGCGACCAATCGGGCAATCCGCTGTTCTTGGGGGCTGAGGCTAATCCCGCGTTCTGACTTGGGGCGACAACGCACCAAATAATAGTGGGTTCCGTCAACGTCAGATTCAAAGATTACTTCATCCACCGTCTGCTCAGATTTTTGAATCCCTTTGGATGGACTAACAGAATCAACTTGTTCTACAAGGTGCTTGAGCATTTCTTGGGGGATCATTGCCTCTCCTTGTTCTTTGGTTTTCATTTAACGATCAGAACTCGTAATTTCACGCAAAGTATCAGGAGTAGATGCCCGATCTTTATCAAATCTTCACAAAGCCTTGTGGAAAATACTTACTTCCTGACATAGTGCTGCTACAGGAAAATTGAGATGGATTTCGGAGATGGATGAATCCCTCAGATTTTTTGCTGAATGCAGCATATCCGCGTCTATGCTGGAAAACCTGGAAACGAAGCCTCAAGTTGCCTGTATTGTAAAGATTGCAAACCTGTACGCCGTATGGATGCTGAAAAAATATAAGACTAAAGTGCGATTAAGTAAGATTAAGTGCGATCGCGCTGAGAGAATATCGCCAAACAAAATGTCTGTTAACGCAGTTATAACAGCGGGGATAACAAAAAGCTAACGACATCTTACAGCTAAAGCTCCTTTCTACCCTGGTCAAAAAGGGAAATGACGGTGGAAAAGCTATCAAGAGACATCAAGCGAATTGCCGCTAGCCCGACACAAAGCGTGGGACAACTAATTTAGAGCCGGGACTGACGTGACGGAGCAAGGCTGCAACAATGTAGAGAGAAGCCAGCGCTAGCCAGCGCTATTGTCGGCATTCAAAGTGTGTCACCTTAACAATGGTTCAATGACGACAGCAATCGCGCTCAATTCTGACTTGATTCAAACTCTGGATCTGTCGCCGGTGCAGTCGGCGATCGAAAAGTTGCTCCAAGAGGGAGCGATCGCATCCTCGGAACAGCAACTGTGTTTTGAGATTGACTATCCCCGCGAACCGGAAGATCCACGAGAACTCTCCGAAATCCCAGAAGTCCGTCTATGGTTTATTCGCTTAGATGCCCAATATCCCTGGATGCCCTTTCTGCTGGATTGGAAATCCGGTGAACTCGCCCGCTACACTGCTATGCTCGTGCCACACCAGTTCAATCGGACAGAAGGGATTGAGTACAATCCCGAAGCCCTAGAGATTTTTGTGATGCAAAAAATCTTTGTCCTGACACCATGGATGAAGCAGATGGGAATCCCCAGTACCTCTCGCCTGAAGTCGTTTGCTAAGATGCTGGGCTATGAGCTGGATGATGCCTTTTTTGAGCTAATCGGCTGATATAGCCGTCCTAAATGCTTTGTAAAGGCGAGATACCCGACTTCTCCAAAAAGTCGGGTATCTAAACCACTGGTATCTCACAACTAACATGGGATTACTATTGCTATAGATACATAGATAGCAGATCAGCCTAGCTCCTAACTCCTCAGCCGTCTTTCACTCACTCCTCAGCCCTCAATCCTAAACTCCTAACTCCTCAGCCGTCTTTCACTCACTCCTCAGCCCTCAGCCCTCAGTCCTCAGTCTTAACTCCTAACTCCTCAGCCCTCAGTCCTCAGTCCTAACTCCTTTTTAAAGATAGCCTTCCAGCGTTTCAGGTTAAAATCAATTGCGGAAGACTCTAAAACATTGGGAGAGGTTCCGTTGCCTACACTTGGCGTCAATATCGATCACATTGCCACCATTCGGCAGGCACGACGGACAGTAGAACCAGATCCGGTGGCAGCAGCGGTGCTGGCAGAACTTGCCGGTGCCGATGGGATCACGGTGCATCTGCGGGAAGACCGGCGGCATATTCAAGACCGAGATGTGCGATTACTGCGGCAGACAGTGCGGACTCATTTAAATTTGGAGATGGCACCCACCGAAGAAATGGTCGCGATCGCTCTTGACATCAAACCCGATTACGTCACCCTCGTGCCCGAAAAACGCGAAGAAGTGACGACAGAAGGCGGATTGGATGTTTCCAGTCAAATCGACCGAATTGGGGAAATGGTGACAAAGTTGCAAGACGCCGGAATCCCCGTCAGCTTGTTCATCGACGCCGATCCCGGTCAGATTATGGCAGCTGCGATTATTAAGGCGAAGTTCATTGAACTGCACACGGGTTGCTATGCCGAAGCAGCAGATGAAACCAGTCGAGAGAAGGAATTAGCCGTGTTAGCCAAAGGATGCGAGCAAGCGCGTGCTGCTGGCATCCGGATCAACGCCGGTCACGGTCTTACCTACTGGAACGTTTACCCTGTTGCTTGCCTTGAAGGGATGGAAGAACTCAATATTGGTCATACCATTATTAGTCGAGCAGCTCTTGTCGGAATAGAACGAGCCGTTCGAGAGATGAAACAAGCAATGTTCGGTCATTGGTAACAACTGAAGTGTCATGAGTGATGAGTCTTCAGTCACTCGCTAATGACTCATCACCGATTGCTAACAACCCATTACCCATTAACAACCTATTAAGATGCAAAATTACTACTACGTTCTGGCTAGCCAACGCTTTTTACTTGAAGAAGAACCCTTGGATGAAGTCCTCAAAGAGCGTACCCGTAACTACCACGAACAAGAAAAAGAAATTGATTTTTGGCTAGTCAAGCAACCGGCATTTTTAGAGGCACCGGAAATGGCAGCAATTAAGGCTCAGTGCCCTCAACCTGCTGTGGCAGTCATTTCTACGAATTCCCAATTTATTACCTGGTTAAAGCTGCGGTTAGAGTTTGTGCTGAGCGGGGAATTTCAGGCACCTTCCCAAAGTATCCCTAATCCACTTGCTTCCCTCGCATCCGTTTCCTGAGAAGGCAAAAGTAAACAGTTAAAAATTAAGGAAAAAAGCAAAAAGGAAAAACTGAAAACATGAAAAAAATCTTTCTTTTGCCTTTTGCCTTTTTTCTTTTGCCGGGTGCAGTTGCGTCTGCTCAATCGTCGCCTCCCACTTGCCAGCCGCCTCCCCAAGGCGAGTATTTGGTATTAGTAGGAAGCCAAACGAGGGAAAGTCAAGAGCAAATCCAACGAACGTTGCCTAACAACACAAGTACGTCAACTTGTAAATATCTTGAAGATACGATGACGCGGATTGGTGGCTTCAGGAGCGTGGAAGATGCCAACGGTTGGGCACGTTATCTGAATGAGATTGTTGGGCTATCGGCTTTCGTTCTCCGACCTCCAGAGGCACCGGCAAATCCAAATGCACCCACCTATAAACCACAGGCACTCGGTGCTGGTTATGCGGTGTTGGTGGATTATTCAAGCAAACCGGAAGTAGCGGCTCAAGTACGGCAGATGTTGGGTCGCGATGTTGGCTTGGTTTCCTATGTCCAACGTCCTTATTTACTGGCGGTTTACACAACCAATTCAAATGAGGCAAATTCGGCTTTAAGAAGATTGAGCGATCGCGGTTTTTTGGTAATGCTAGTCGATAGCCGCCGAGTGACACTGCTCAGGTCATCAGTGGTGAGTAGATAGCCAATGGTAGCGATCGGTCATTAGTCCTGGTCACTCGCTAATCACTAATGACCAATCGCTAATACGCTGGCCCTGCTAAGCAGGAGACAGCGATGCCGAGTGCTGAACCCACAATCACCTGAAACGGCGTATGTCCCAGTAACTCCTTGAGACGGTCTTCGTTAAACTTGTGATGTTCTTGAAATAGCTCATCGATAATTTGGTTCAGGATGCGAGCTTGCTTACCCGCAGCCTGACGGACGCCAGCCGCATCGTACATGACGATAACGGCAAAAATGGTGGCAAGCGCAAATTCAATACTGTCCCATCCCACCGTTTGTCCAATGCCGGTTGCCAGCGCTGTTACCAATGCTGAATGAGCGCTTGGCATCCCGCCAGTGGTGACTAAGACGCGCACATTCACCTTGCCATGTTGGGCTAAGTCGATGATCAGCTTGGATGCTTGAGCGATTAAACAAGCTACGGTCGCAACCAGTAGCACATGGTTTTCTAGGATGTGGGCAAATTCCTGCATTTTGTTTTGCGTTGGGTAAAAGCGAGCAGCATTGCAAGTAGGAGCGTTTAGGAGTGAGGGGCGTATTTTCTAGTGAGTGCGAGTAGTAATGAAATCTGCGATCGCAATCAGGGGATTGGCTTTTTCTCCAAAGGTTGCCAATTCTCCTTTGGCGGCGTCAATCAGTTGCTGAGCCTTAACTTTTGATTCCTCAAGTCCCCAAAGTCGCGGGTAAGTTGCCTTTTGGGCTTGAATGTCCTTCCCAGCAGTTTTCCCCAACTCCTCCTGAGTCGCCGTGATATCCAAAATGTCATCCACAATCTGAAACGCCAACCCAATATTTTGGGCGTAGCGAGACATCCGTTGCAAGGTTTCCATTTCTGCTCCCGCTAAAATCGCGCCGCAGACCACACAAGCTTCTAGGAGCGCCCCTGTTTTGTGGGTATGAATGAAAGTGAGCGTTTCTTCCTGAATATCCGGTTTTCCTTCAGATTCCAAGTCAACGACTTGACCGCCCACCAATCCCGCAGCACCAACCGCTTTGGCTAACTGAGCAATCACCTGCAACACTCGCGCTGCCGGTACATTCTGGGTATTTGAGGCAATGAACTCAAAGGCGTATGTCAGTAGACCATCCCCCGCCAGAATGGCAATATCTTCACCATAAACCTTATGGTTGGTCAATTTGCCCCGCCGGTAGTCGTCGTTATCCATCGCCGGTAAGTCATCGTGAATCAAGGACATGGTATGAACCATCTCCAAGGCGCAAGCAGTGGGCATCGCCATTTCTAGGGTGCCTCCAGCCAGTTCGCAGCTGGCAAGGCAAAGAATCGGACGCAGGCGCTTGCCTCCAGCCAAAAGCGAGTAGCGCATCGCCTCATAAATTTTCTCTGGGTATGTGACTGGGAGGGAACTATCCAGAGCTGCTTCTACCAGAGCCTGTTGTTGAGTCAGGTAGGTTGAAAGGTCAAAGGTCGCTGATTCACCTTTGGGAGCATGAAGGTCATCTGTCGCTAACATCCCGTGATTCCTTGTAGCACAGTCGTTTCCGTAACAATTTTACGGGGCTTTGGGTCACAAAAAGTTACGAATTATGAGCGATCGGTGTTAAGTGATGGAATTCGTCCAGAATCCTCACGCCTCAAACCGTCTTCATTCAATCAAAACTAGAGATAGCGCTGGCTGTAGCTCCAGACTGTATTTTGCAGCAGCATGGCGACGGTCATCGCGCCAACCCCGCCGGGAACTGGGGTGATAAACTTTGCGACCTTTTCGACGGAATCAAAGTGGACATCTCCCACTAAACGGGAGTTCCCAGCGTCGTCGGTGACGCGATTGATGCCGACATCGATGACGACCGCACCAGGTTTGACCATCTCGGCGGTAATCAGCGCTGGACGACCCACGGCTGCCAGCAGAATATCAGCGTTGCGGGTAATGGCTGGGAGATCGTGCGATCGCGAGTGGGCAATCGTAACGGTGGCATCTGCGTCTAAGAGCATCAAAGCCAACGGCTTGCCCACAAGGATACTGCGCCCCACCACCACTGCCTGTTTCCCCTTTACATCAATCTGGTATTCCTGCAACAGGCGCATGACTCCGGCTGGCGTGCAGCTGCGTAAACCAGCTTCAGAACGTACCAGCCGCCCCAAGTTCAGGGGGTGCAGTCCATCGGCGTCTTTATCTGGATCGATTTGATGTAGTAGGGAAACAGCGTCTAAGTGGCTAGGTAGGGGCAGCTGAACGAGAATTCCATCAACTCGCTCGTCTTGATTCAGGTTTTGAATGACTTGCTCTAGTTCTGAAGCGGTCGTTTCCGTCGGGAAATGGGAACCATAGGAGGCGATCCCGACTTTGGCACAGGCGCGTTCTTTATTCCGCACGTAAGCAGCGCTGGCTGGATTATCGCCAACCATCAGCACTGCGAGTCCCGGCGGGCGTCCCGCATTGGCTTGTATTTGCTGAATTTGCTCTTGTAGCTGTCCGTAAATTCGTTCAGCGAGGGCTTTACCGTCTAATAGTTGGGCGATTGATTCGTCCATTGTGGTGTCAGGAATATGGGCAGGAATTCGTTCTTTGGGGATGAAACAGAGCGCATCTGTCATAGGATAGTTTCGCAGATTTCCCACCCTTACTGCCAAAGGATAATGAGAGAAAAGTAACGCGATCGCGTTTTTCCGTTTGCCTTGTAGCTGCATCACAGGGCGATTTCCTTCGCCTTCTTTGCATTTAATCTTATTTGAGGCAGTCCTGCCCGACTGTAAATCTTTGGAAGATTCACTATATTTGTACCAGTCAGAGCCATCTGGATAGGGATAAGTATTAATACCGAAATAGTGAGAAACTTGAGATTTCCCCGATGCAAGATATGAGGTCAGTCAAAATCCGGGTATTGCAATTCAGCACCACCACACTACTTTTGGGTGGGTTGTTCGGCTGCGGTCATGTGGCTCAGTCTGGATTGGGTCTGTTTAACAACCGCAGTGTCCCGATCACCAGTATCAGCGATCTTCAACAGAGTTATGAGGGCAACCCAACGGTTTATTTGGAAGGCAAGGTAGCATCTCAAGCGCCTTTTGTGGGAAGCGGCGCTTATGAGTTGCGAGATGCGACGGGAAAAATATGGGTTTTCACCAGCCAGAATCTCCCCGATAGAGGAGATGAAGTTTTAATCAAGGGGAAAGTACAGTATCAAAGCATTCCCTTCGCAGGGAAAGATTTAGGAGAAGTTTTTCTTCAGCAGCAGGAACAGCTAGAGCGGAAGCCAGCGAAAAAGGGAGTGCCTTTACTACCGGAAGGAAGCTATGAACAATAAACCAATTGTTGAGGTAGCGATCGCCATCCTGTATCGCCAGGGCAAATTTCTCCTCCAGCTGCGCGACAACATCCCCGGTATTCTCTACCCCGGACACTGGGCATTTTTTGGCGGGCACCTCGAACCAGGAGAAACCCCAGAAGAAGCCATCAAGCGGGAACTGCTGGAGGAAATCGGCTATACACCGCCCGCGTTATCATTATTTGGCTATTATCCCGATACCTACGTTCTTCGCTATGTCTATCAGGCACCGCTTCCCGTGGAACTTAACCAGCTAGTGCTAGGAGAAGGTTGGGATATGGATTTATTAACGCCTGAAGAAATTCAACGCGGCGAGGGTTACTCTGAAAAAGCTGGGCAAGTACGACCGTTAGGCACTCCTCACCAAAAAATTTTACTAGATTTTATGGACAAGTTTCCTCAATTGACTGCGTAGCCAGAGGCATAACTTTTTAATTGTTATGAATCCCGATTTCAAAACCTCAACATGATGCAATCAGCAAACAAATTACCGCGATGGGTCGTTTTAGGATTGGCATTTCCCCTCGCCGTTCTCAATGGTTGGCTATTGCTACTCGTGTTGCAATATTTTCAACCTCTAGTTAGCGTTTTTGTTGCCGCACTCCTGCTGGCTTTTGTATTAGATTACCCTATCCGTTTTTTACAGCAACAAGGAGTTAAACGGAACAATGCGGTCGTCGCTGTTTCCCTAGTGGCGTTGCTAATTTTGGTGGGTTTGGGACTTACCTTAGTTCCAATCATTTGGCAACAGCTCAACGAACTGGCTAATATCTTGCCTAGTTGGATTGATTCGGGTAGGCAACAACTCCAAGCTTTTCAAATTTGGGCTGAAACTCAGCAACTTCCGATTAATTTAGGCGGAATCGTTACTCAACTAACAGACCGATTATCCAGTCAACTTCAAAACGTAACGGGTAGAATTCTTAATTTTGCCTTTGATACGATTGGCACTGCTGTCAATGTTCTGCTAACAGTGGTTCTAACTTTCTATCTAATATTAAATGGAGATCGTCTCTGGGACGGAATTTTTAAGTGGTTTCCGGCTAGCTTTAGTTCCCAAGTAAGGCAAGCTCTCCGCGAAGATTTCCATAATTATTTTATCGGTCAGGCGACGTTCGCTGCTTGGAGCGGATGTGTGATCACGCTGGCATTTCTGGCTTTGCGAGTGCCGTTAGGATTATTGTTTGGAATTGCAATTGGTTTTTTGGCTCTTTTTCCCTTTGGTGCCGGAATCGGTATCAGCATTGTTAGTCTGCTAGTAGCATTACAAAATTTTTGGCTAGGGGTGGAAGTGTTAGCTGTAGCCGCCGCTATCGATCAAATCAATGCTAATTTCATCGCGCCTCGTATTTTAGGTGGTTTTACTGGCTTAAATCCTGTTTGGATTTTGCTTTCGCTGTTGATAGGAGCAAAGCTGGGAGGGCTATTGGGGTTATTAATTGCCGTACCTTTAGCGAGTTTCATTAAAAGTACCGCAGATAGCTTGCGCGACGGAAAATGGAACGAGATAGAGGAGATTGAATCTGACTCTACACCCTTAAATGTTTCGCCCGTCATAGCGTCTAAGAGCTTAGCGAGTGATGCCGGGAGTTGATGACTGTTTTAATTGGTAAAAATGACGCTTGAGAAGGCAAGACTAATAAATGTTTCTTGAAACAACGCCGATAGTTTGGCACAACGGAAAGTTAGTTGAACGGGAAAATGCTGCGCCTTCTATTGCTAGCCATTCTCTGCATTTAGGGATCGGCGTTTTTGATGGGATCATGGCTTATTGGAATCGCGATCGCTATTACGTTCATCGCTTTGATGCACATCTAGACCGCCTTCGCAATGGTTCTACACACATAGGATTGGGGTTTTCTTGGTCGAATGAAGACCTGAAAGCAGGTACTTTGGCACTTTTAGAGGCTGTTCCGGCAACCAATTACTATATTCGACCGATTGTTTATCGCTCGGTGCCTCAACTGAACTTTAACGATACAATGCCGGTCGATGTGACCATCTTGGCAGTGACGATTCCACGCGATGTTGATAAATCTCTGACTTGCCACATATCCCCTTATGAACGGGTTTCTGGTAACGCAATTCCAGTAGCGTGGAAACTCTGTGGAACTTATGTAAACAGTTATTTAGCTCGTCGTGCTGCTGAAGTAGCTGGATTTAATGATGCGATTTTGCTTGACCAACAAGGCAGAATTACTGAAGCGGCAGTGGCTAATCTTTTTCTTCTGCAAGAGGATAGAGTAATTACGCCTGCACTGACTCCGAATATTTTCCCTGGGATCACCCGCGCCACACTGCTTGATATTGCAGGGGAATTAGGAATTGAAGTGGTTGAACGGGATGTGCGACCAGAGGAATTAGGGAATTTTGAGGGTGCTTTCCTGGCTGCGACGATGATGGAGTTGAAGCCATTAGCAAGTATTCATCCTTATGAATATGATTCGGCAAATCATCCTGTATTTCGACGCTTTTTGAAGGAATTTCGCGAAATTACGCATCAGTAGGAACGATTTTTAGCATCTCGCAAACTTCCTTTTGTGGAGACACGATTAATTGCGCCTCTACATCCCCTGGCGGGTGAAGACGTTCAGTACAAGATTTCAGGTTAACAAACTGCAAACAACCGCAAGAGATACGTGCGGTAAAGTCATTAAAGACCACGGCGTAGCACTGACTTTCCATGAACGTTCCTGACTCGGCATCTACCCCGACCGAACCCAAAATCCGTAACGCTGACTCACGACTGGTGGATCGCAGCAAGCTGAGTAAGATGTACCACCATTACGTAGAAGTGAAGGATAAGTATCCTCATGCGCTGCTGCTGTACCGGGTGGGAGACTTCTTTGAAACCTTTTTTCAAGATGCGATCGCTGTATCGAGAGAATTAGAACTTGTCCTCACCAGCAAGCAAGCGGGAGAAATTGGTCGGGTGCCGATGACGGGAGTGCCGCACCATGCTTGGGAACGCTACACAACTCAGCTGGTGGAGAAGGGGTATGCAGTTGTAATCTGCGACCAAGTAGAAGACTCTGCCGATACTGACCCTGGAAAGCTGGTGAAGCGGGAAGTGACGCGGATTCTCACCCCCGGTACGTTGCTGGAAGAAGGGATGCTGAATGCGCGTCGCAATAATTACCTGGCGGCGGTGGTGATTGCCGGGAATCACTGGGGTTTAGCTTATGCAGATATTTCTACTGGGGAATTTCTGACGACTCAATCGAGCGAATTAGAGCATTTGACGCAAGAATTGATGCGTTTGCAGCCTTCTGAAGTTTTGGTGCCGACGAATGCGCCAGATTTGGGCAGTTTGCTGCGACCGGGGGAGACTTCCGAGCATTTGCCGAGTTGTTTACCGCCATCTTTTTGTTATGCATTGCGATCGCAAACTCCTTTTACGGCTGGCGAATCGAGACATCGACTGTTGCAGCGGTTTAAAGTGCGAAGTCTGGAAGGACTCGGTTGCGAACACCTCCCTCTTGCTGTCCGCGCTGCGGGTGGTTTGCTGGAATATTTGGAAGACACCCAGAAAGAAAACCTCGTTCCTCTCCAGTTCCTCCGCACCTACACCCTCAGCGATTATCTAATTCTCGACCACCAAACCCGCCGCAATCTAGAAATTACGCAAACTGTGCGAGATGGCACCTTTCACGGTTCCCTGCTTTGGGCGTTGGATAGAACTAGCACGGCGATGGGGGGACGTGCCTTGCGGCGGTGGTTGCTGCAACCGCTACTGGATATCAAAGGCATTGCAGCACGGCAAGATACGATTCACGAATTAGTCGAAAATAGCTTTCTGCGGCAAGATTTGCGCCAACTGTTGCGGCAAATTTACGATTTAGAACGGCTAACGGGTCGCGCTGGTTCCGGCACGGCGAATGCGAAGGATTTAGTTGCTTTAGCGGATTCTTTAGCAAAATTACCGGAATTAGCGGAACTGGTGGCGGATGCTCACTCTCCCTTTATGAGAGCTTTGCAGAAGGTGCCGCCGGAATTGGAACAATTGGCAAAGCGACTCAGTGCCCATTTGGTAGACGCGCCTCCCATCCATATCAAGGAAGGCGGTTTGATTCGCCCCAGTGTGAATGTCCAGTTGGATGAAATGCGAAGTCTCGCCCAAGAGGATCAGCAATGGGTTGCCAATTTGGAGGTGACGGAGAAGGCGCGAACCGGAATTTCGACGCTGAAGGTGGGCTTTAATAAAACATTTGGCTACTACATCAGCATTTCTCGCACCAAAGCCGACCAAGTTCCGGATAACTACATCCGCAAGCAAACGCTGACGAATGAGGAACGCTATATTACTCCGGAGTTGAAGGAGAGAGAAGCGCGGATTTTAACGGCGCGGGATGACTTAAATCGCCTGGAATATGAGATTTTTACTTCTTTAAGAGAAGAGGTGGGGCAATACGCTGAACAAATTCGCACGATTTCTCGTGCGGTGGCGGCGGCTGATGTGTTGTGTGGTTTGGCTGAGGTGGCGGTTTATCAGGGTTATTGCTGCCCTCAGATGGTGGAAGGTCGGGAAATTCGGATTAGTGATGGGCGTCATCCGGTGGTTGAGCAGTCTTTGCCACCTGGGTTTTTTGTGCCGAATTCGACTGGGTTGGGGAGGGGGGAGTTAACCCCACCCCAGCCCTCCCCGCAAGCGGAGAGGGAGAACCTCACCCCGCTTGCGGGGGGAATCAGGGGGGTAGAAGAAAGACCGGATTTAATTATTTTGACGGGTCCGAATGCGAGTGGGAAGAGTTGCTATTTGCGGCAGGTGGGGTTAATTCAGTTGATGGCACAAATTGGTAGTTTTGTGCCAGCTAGGGCGGCGACTTTGGGAATATGCGATCGCGTTTTTACTCGTGTCGGTGCGGTAGATGATTTGGCGACGGGTCAATCTACTTTTATGGTGGAGATGAACGAGACGGCGAATATTCTCAATCACGCAACGGCGAAGTCTCTGGTTCTGTTAGA